>NZ_DJIQ01000022.1:0-69761 GCF_002433705.1 Oceanicaulis sp. UBA6590 | reverse complement strand
GGCCTTCATGCTGCTTGATGCTGGCCATCGCCGCTTCGCGATGCTCGGCCTCGCCCAGATGCAGCACCATGGCGCGCGCCTTGCCGCCCTCGGCCTTGATCTCTTCGGCCACGCGCTCGCAATCGGCGATCTTGCGGCTCGAGCAGATCACCATCGCGCCATTGCGCGCCATGCGCTTGGCGGCGGCTTCGCCAATACCGCGGCTGGCCCCGGCGACGAGAACCACACGGCCTTCCAGCGACAGGTCTTTCTCGGACATGATTTCCTCCCGTTCACGTCACTTAATGCGTTAAGCGGCACGTTAGCGTTGGACGATGGCGATGGCGAGGGGGCGCCTGCAACGAAAAAGGGAGGCGTTTCCGCCTCCCTCCTTGAACGCTTACTCGGCGTCGTTCAGACCCAGCCGTTCGGCCAAGTCCAGCTCCGGCGCCGGCGGTTCGCCGCCTTCGCCCATCAGGTAGTGGGTCATCCAGCGCTGCACGCGCAGACCATAGTCATACTGGGCGGCGGCGCGGCGATTGCCGTGGCCTTCGCCCGGATAGGTGACGAGCCGAACCGGCGCGTCCGAGGTCTGCTTCATGATGCGATAGAGGATGAAGGACTGGCTGGTGTCCACCCGCGTATCCGCTTCGCCATGCAGGATCAGCGTCGGCGTGGTCGACCCCGGCGCATGATAGGTCGGGCTGTGCTCGAGATAGTTCATCCAGTCCGCCCAGGGCGGCTGCATGAAGTGCACATCCACCATCTCGATCGGAATTTCCGTCGTGCCGTAAAAGCTGATCAGATCGGTCAGCGCCACGAAGGGGGCGGCGGCGGCGAAATGCTCGCTGGCCACGGTCGCAGCCCAGGCCGACGCAAAGCCGCCATAGGAGCCGCCGGTGATGCCGACGCGGTCCGCGTCCACGATTCCGGCCTCTGACAGCGCGCCGATCGCGTCCACCAGATCCCAGAACTCCTCGCCCGGCGCATCCAGATGATCAAGCTTGGCGAAGCGCTCACCGCGGCCGGTCGAACCGCGATAGTTGGGATAGAACACCGCAAAGCCCTGACCCGCGCCGATATGGCCGAGATTGGAATAGCCGTTCACCCAGCCATTGCTGTCATGGGCTTCGGGGCCGCCATGCACGGTCATGATCATCGGCCACCCGCCCTGGGGCGCGTCGCCCTGCGGGGTCACCAGAACGCCCTCGATCCGCTCGCCGTCACGGGCTTCAAATTCGAACACGCGCTGATCACCCCAGGCGATATTGGCGAGTTGCGGATTGTGATCGGTCCACTGGCTCAAACGACGGCGGTCGCCCACGAACAGTTCGCGCGGATGGGTGGCGGCATGAATGGTCGTCGCCAGCACGCGATCATCGCGATCATAATCCATGGCCGAGATCACGCCCGCCTCGGTCGGGGTGCGACGCTCTTCGCGGCCATTGATGTTGTATTCGACCAGCGCCGTGCCCGTGCCCACGCTGGCGACGGTCAGAATGGAATCGCGGTCGATCCAGGCAAGCTGGCTCACATGCTGCTCGGCGTCGCGCGCAAGGGCGCGGAACTCGCCACTCGCCGCATCCGCCACATGCAGGGTCCCGGCGGTCGGGTCGGCGCGATCCGCCGCCGCGATGAAGGCCAGGCGCGCACTGTCTGGCGAGAACGCCGCCATGCCGATCTTGCCCTCGGTCTCGATCGTGGAGACGACCGAGCCATTCGCAGCGTTCACCACATGCCACTGGCGCTCCATCAGGGAGTCATCGACCAGCGTGGTCGGCGCCAGCGCCACGGCCAGACGCGAGCCATCCTCGCTCAGCACCAGCGATGAGGCATGACCAGGCAGATCAAAACGCACCGGCTCGGCGTCCGTGTCGGACAGATCCGCGCGCCAGACATGGGAGAACACGTCATTCTCCTCATACACATTGGCCATGAAGCCGCGATCGCGCAGCTCGGACTGAACCGGATCCGCCTTGTCGCGGGCGATGAAGAAGAGGGTCTCCCCATCGGGCGCGATCACATAGGACTGGATCGAGGCGTCATGGGCGAAGATGCGCCGCGCCTGACCACCATCCACCGGGATTTCATAGAGCGCCGAGCCTGTATCGCCATCGCGGCGGGTCAGATAGGTCAGCCCGTCGCCCCGCGGCGACCAGTGCGCGCCGCTGATATAGCTCTCATCGCTGACATACAGACGCGCCGCATCGGGGCCGGAGGCCACATAGAGCTCGGCCCTGGGCGCGCCATCCTCTTCACCCGCCACCACATTGCGCGGCACGGACAGCGTGAAGGCGACCCGCTCGCCATCGAGCGAAATGTCAACGCCGGACACCTGTCGGATTTCGAAGAGGTCTTCCAGCGTCAGAGGCTCTTGCGCGAAAGACGGCGCGCCAAGCGCGACCGCTGCAGCAACCCCCAGAGCGCCTGTGAACAGTGGACGGTTCATGACGATACTCCTTGGTGAACTCGCAGCAGACTATAGACGCGCTCACCGCTCCGTCGAGGCGAAGTCGGCAGGGACAGCGGTCACGCATGCTGCGCCTGAAAGCGCCAGCATGCTGCAATTCCTAATGAAGTCTTAATCGCGGGTCGGCGCCTTGGAGAACTCGGCGTACTTGTTCTTTTTTTCGCGCACGTCCTCGGCGCCCTCGATCACAACCACCGCCTCACCCTTGGGCGGATCGGACAGGCGCGCTTCCAGCTCGGACAGCGTTCCGCGCCAGACCCGCTCGAACCGCTTGGTCAGTTCCAGCGACAGAGCGGCCCGGCGATCGCCCAGAACCTCACGCGCATCCGCCAGCGTTTCGGACAGTCTTTGCGGGCTTTCCATCAGGATCAGGCTGGCGGGCAGGCTGGCATAGGTCTCGAACAGCGCCTTGCGCTTGCCGGACTTGCGTGGCGGAAAGCCGATGAAGGTGAAACGGTCGGTGGGCAAACCCGAAATCGACAACGCCATGATGACAGACGACACGCCTGGCGCGGCGCTGACCTCAAGACCGGCCTCGATCACCGCCTGCACGACGCGATAGCCGGGATCGGAAATGGCGGGCGTGCCCGCATCGCTGACCAGCGCCACGGTCGCGCCATCGGAGATCAGCTTGACGATCCCAGCCGCGCTCGCCTGTTCGTTATGGTCATGACAGGCTATCAGTCGCTTGTCGGTGATCCCGCCCTGATCCAGGAGACGCCGCGTGACGCGCGTATCCTCGCAGGCAATGGCGTCCGCATCACGCAGAACATCCCAGGCGCGCGGGGTGATATCGCCCATATTCCCGATGGGCGTTGTCACCAGCACCAGGCGCGGCCCGGTTTCCGGCGGCGCATCAAGATCAGCGGTCTGTGCGGAATCAGTCATTCAGTCATCCTAGCGCCGTGAGCGTGGGAGAACAGCGCTGCAGACTGCGTCCTACCAGGAGCCCGAGCGCCAGGCGCGCATCAAATCGCTCCAGCTGGCCGTTCCGGACAGTGTCCGCATTACGCCATCCGCCGGCGCCTCGTAGAGCAGCGCATGCAGGCCAGACGCCGCCTGCCTTGGACTGCGCGCGATCATCGCCTCTATACGCAGGGTCGACAGCCGCGCCGAATGCGGGGGCGGCGGCGGAGCGTAGAGGCTCAGCCCGTAACTCAGTCGCCGCGCCTGGATCTGCGCCCAGCGATGCAGCCGCACCGCCGCCATGCCGGGCGCAAAGCGCAGGCCATAGGCGTCGGCGGGCGCGAGGATCACCCGTCCGCCGCCGCGTCTGAGCGGGCGATAGGCGAGCGGCCAGACCCCCTGAGCGTGGCGCAGCGAATCGGTCGGGACGCCCCACTCCTGCAATCGATCCGTCTGCAAGGCTGCGGGCGGACTGGATGGCGGAGCGAGCGTGAACCGCGCCTGCTCCTGCACCGCATGATCGCGGCTGAGAATCCATTGATCGAGCAGGGGGGCGTCCGCACTGGCGAGCTTGATCCGGACCCGCTCGTCCAGACCGCCATCAAGCGGCGCGGAAACCAGTGTGGACAGCTGCACGCCGCGGCCCGCAGGCAGTCCCACATCCTCAGGCGGACGGGTATCGACCAGCCAGCTTGTGCGGATGACGCCGATGCCGGTGTCGACCAGAACCCGGGAGCGCGAGCGCCGGATCTGATCGATCCGCACGCCTGTCTCCAGCACCAATCGTGGTTCAGACGCCATGAGGTCCAGCGCCGCATCCTGGACTGTCTGAGCCGGCACCCGCGCCAGCACCAGCCGGTCGAGTGGGCGATGCAGCACCGCCCCGTTCAGGCTTTCCACCTCGAATCCCGTCAGCCGGCCGGCCTCATAACGGCGCAGCGCATGGCTCGGATATGTCGGAAACACCCATTGTCGCGGATTGGGGCGGATCTCCCGAGGCTCCAGGACCAGCGTGCGCAATCGCCGCCCGGACTGGGCCATGGCCGCCCCCAGCGCCAGTCCGGACAAGCCGGCGCCGAGTATCACAAGATCGAAGCGTTCACTCATGGCGTTCGTGAAATCCGCATGTCATCAAGGCTCTGCAATCTTTGCGCGCCAACGCATTGCGCACACCTTGCTTGGCTCAGTCACATTAACAGGCTTTAATGTAGCGCCGCCGTCCGGTGGCGAACATCTGATGCAAGTACAAGAACAAGACAGGCGATCAAATGGACCTGCCAATGACGAAACGTGCGCAACGCAAGGCCGCGACCCGCGCCGCCGTGTTGCGGGCGGCCCGGGAGGAGTTTCACGCGCAAGGCTATGACCGGGCGAAGATTGTCGACATCGCACGGGCGGCTGATGTGTCTCCGGGCACCGTGCTCAACGCCGCGCCCACAAAAATCGCGTTGCTGTGCGAGGTGATGGCGGACGACTTCGAACGCCTCGGAGAGGAAACCGCTTCCCTGGCCGCCTGCCAGGATGGCGATCTGCCAAGCTGCATCAAGGCTCTGCTGGATCTGCATCTGGCCCGGCATATCGAGGACCTGGAGCTGTTCCGCGCGGCGATCGGGCATAACTGGCTGACCAATGAATCCGACTTCAAGACACTGCATGTCAGTCTGGAAGCGGCCTGGTCGCCAGTGCGCAACCTGCTCAATGGCGCGTCCCAGACGTCCTCGAACGTTCTTCGCGACTGCCCGGACCTGCTGACCGAAAGCCTTCTGGATCTGTATCTGGGCGTGTTGCGCCGTTGCGTCATCCACGCCTGGGACCCCGAGCTGGCCCGCCAGCAGCTGCATCGTCGGCTCGACCTGGTGTTTCACGACTGCCAGAGCCGCGCTGAGCTGCAATAGCGTATAAAAATGCGGCCGGCATGAGGGGCGCCGGCCGCAAAAGGACGCGCTGGTTGATGTCTGACGCCAGCGCAGGGGAGCCTTCTGATTCGAGGGAGCGTCCCGCCGATAACCGGCGGGACTCATAGGCATCAGAAGGGATATTTGGTCGACAGGGTGGCGCGGGTGATCGTGCCGCTCTGACCGTTTTCCAGCTCGCGTTCCCCGAACAGGAGTTCGGCGCCGACGGTCACCGGGCCAACAGGGAAGAAATACGCCCCGAAAGCGGACCAGGTGCTCTTGGTCACGCTCGTGCCCGTCAGGGTGATGTCGTTATCCGCTTCCAGCATGGAATAGCCGATGGAGAGGCGACGGCCGTCGCCCAGCGCCTGACGCCAGGCCACCAGCCCGCCATAGACCGGGATCGCTTCCAGATCGCCGGACGCGTTGACGACCGCCCCGTTCACGGCGTTCAGGCCGATATAGCGGCCGATGCCTTCCCCGCCGGTCAGCGAGAAGCGCAGGTCGGAGCCCTCGCCCAGATTGAGCTTGCCCGACCAGTTCAGGCCCCAGCCGAAGGCATTGCCGTCCACGCCGCCGCCCTCATAGGCGAGGTTGCGGCCCAGCGCGGACACGGTCATCGCCCCATAATCCCCGCTCCAGTTGTAGCGCGCCACCACATCCGGGAAGGCGCCGTCGCCGCCATCAATCCGACCGCCGCCGCCAAAGGGCGTCACCGTCGTATCCGGATTTTCGAGCGCAAACTGGAACCCGCCATTGGTGTACCGGATCTGGGCCTGACGACCGAACAGCATGCCGTCAGAGCCGACAAGGAAGCTGGCGCTTTCCGGGATCACCGCCGTGTTGGTGAAGGTCGACCAGTCCTGACCGATGCGCCAGTTGCCCAGCTGCATCCAGGCGACCCGAAGGCGCGGATTGTAGGAGTTCGACACCCGCTCATCGCCGCTGGCGGAGCCCAGGAAGTCAAACTCGATCCGGCCCGTCACCGTGCCGATGTCGGATTCAGTCGAGGTGGCGAAGAAGAAACGGCTGGATTTGGCGGTGAAATCGAAATCGGTCTCGCCATCGCCCGAACCGCCTACCGGGGTCGCACCTGAAATATAGAAGTCCCGGGCAATCGAGGTCGCCCCGAAATCACCATCGCTCAGATCGGTGACATGGGCGTCGAGATCCACATAGCCGCCATAGGTCACCTGTGTGTTGCCCATCATGAAGCCACGGTCCGCCGAAGAAGAGGCGGCTGGCGCGGCCGGCGCGGACGCTGTTCGCTGTTCGATCTCGATCACCCGGTCGGTCGCGGCGTCCGCCTGGGCGCGCGCCTCCTCGAGTTCGCCGCGCAGATCGGCCACCATGGCCTCCAGCGCCGCCAGTCGTTCCTCAAGCGCGGTCACGTCCTGCGCCTGCGAGGCCGCCGACAGCACCAGCGCAGACGCTGTGGCGGCGAGTACACTTCGAATACCAAGCGTAGTCATAAGGTTGTCCCTCCCAAGGATAGCCATGTGGCCCGTGCCGATTTTTCGGCTTTATTATGAAAGTATCGTTGTACAGAGGGGCGGACGGTATGGGACGTTCGTCGAAAGTTAGCGTTTGGCATGTGCTACTTTTTGCCGAGACGACGACGCATGCCGACGTGCATTAGGGTCTCGAACCATTTGAGGAGGCGTGTGTGACGACACAGAGCGCACAGGGCCGGGTCATCCTGGCCGATGACCACCCCCTGTTTCGCGGCGCATTGAGTACGGCTGTCAGCAAGGCCGCTCCCGGACGCGCGCTTGTGGAGACCAGCACGCTGGCGGAGACCCTCAAGGCGCTCGATGAAGGACGCGCCGATCTGGTTTGCCTAGATCTACACATGGCTGACAGCTCGGGGTTCATCGGTCTGGCCGAGCTCAGGAAAAACCATCCCAGCGCGCCAGTGGTCGTCATCTCCGCGAGCCAGTCGCCGGGCGTGGCGGCGCGCGCGCTCGAGTTTGGCGCGTCCGGCTTCATCCCCAAGACCGCCAGCATGAACCAGCTCGTGGAAGCGCTGACCGCCGTGCTCAATGGCGATGTCTGGGCGCCCGATGAAAGCGGCGACCCGCAGGCGCAGGAAGCGGCGGAGGCCGCCGCGCGGATCGCCCAGCTCACCCCGGCGCAAATGCGCGTGCTGCACGGTCTGGCCGCCGGCCGGCTGAACAAGCAGATCGCCTTCGACATGGGCATTTCAGAAGCCACGGTGAAAGCGCATGTGACGGCGATCTTCAGAAAGCTCGACGTCATCAACCGCACCCAGGCGGTTCTGGTGGCCCAGGCGCTGAATGTGGAGCCGCCCGCCGAGCAATCGGTCTAGGGCTGAAGCGTCTCCATCCGCCGTTTCAGTGAACTGAGGCTGGCGCGCAGCACCGCTGGCGATGCTGGCTTGCGCACCAGCTCCAGCCCTGACTTCAACGCATCCTCCTCGACCGCGCCGCTGCGTTCCGCTGTCACCAGCAGACCGGGCGGGCGTCGGCCCCATTCCGCGCACAGGGCGTCATAGACCTCGGGCCCGGTCACTTCGTTCTCGAGCTGGAAGTCCAGAATGACCAGGTCAGGCCCCACCACAGGGAAGGCGGCGCGCGCGGTGTCGATATCCGGCCCGCCTCGCACCTCGCAGCCCCACCGCTCGAGCAGGGTTTCCAGCGCCTGAAGCACGTCCGGATCATCATCGACGCACAACACCGTCAGCCCCTGCAGATCGCCCGGCCGGCGCCGTGCGGGCGGGCTGGCGGAAGTATCCCGGGACGCCGCTCGCGGCAGCACGACCTCGAAGAGCGCGCCCTCTCCCAGGGCGCTCCTGAGCGTGATCTTGTGCCCCAGAGACGCACAGATCCGGTCCACGACCGCAAGACCCAGCCCCAGGCCCTGATCCTCGCCCTGCCCGACCGCGCCGCGATGAAACTCGCGGAAAATCGCCGCCTGCCGGTCCGGCTCAATGCCGGGTCCGGTATCGATCACCTGCAACCGGACCTGATCGCCCGCACGCCGGACCCCGACCAGCACCTTGCCTTGCTGGGTGTAGCGCACCGCATTGGCGATCAGGTTCTGCACCACGCTCGTCATCAGGCCGCGGTCGGAGAAGACCGCAAGGCGGCTTTTCACCACCCGAAGCGTGAGCCCCTTGGCCTTGGCGCGCCCCTGGAACTGGGCGGCGGTCTCCTCGATCAGTTCATCGATGGCGAAGACGCTGGGTCGTGGCGAGACTCCGCCGGCATCCAGCCTCGAAATATCCAGAAGCGCCCGCAACAAGCGGTCAGCGTGATCAATCGCGCGTTCGATCTGATGGGCGAGATTGCGGTTCTCGCTCGAGCCGCCCTCCCCCAGAGCGCCCTCCAGCGCGCCGGCATATAACCGGGCGGCGGAGAGCGGCTGAAGGAGGTCGTGTGAAGCCGCGGCGAGAAACCGCGTCTTGGACTGGGTTGCGGCTTCGGCTTCCCGGCGGGCGACTTCCAGATCCTGCGCCAATTGAAGCCGGGCCTCGCTTTCCGCCTTCAGCGCCGCGGTCCGCTCCTCGACCCGGGTCTCCAGAAGGTCATAGGCCCGCTTGAGCGCTTGTTCGGCTTCGCGGCGGGCGGTGTTGTCCTGGTAGACGCCGAAATAGCCCACCACCTCGCCATCCTCCAGGCGCGGCTGATAGACCACCTGCCAGGAGCGCGCCCGGCCGCCGCCCTTTCTGCGCGAGATGTCAAAGACCTGCCGCTCGCCGTTCAGAGCCGCCTCCATGTGCGGACGCCGCAGGGCGTACTCCTCCGCAGACATGAAGGACTCAAGCGGCTGACCTATGGCGGAGAGATCAAGATCGAAGAAATCCAGATAACCGCGATTGGCGAAGCGCAGCCGGTAATCCCGGTCGGCATAGCTCAGCAGCACCGGCAGATTGTCGGTGTAGAACCGGATCGAGCGCTCGCTTTCCTTCAGCCGGTCCTCGGAGGAGCGCAATTGCTCGGCGGTTTCATCGATCAGCTTGACCACATCACCGGGGCTGACCCGGGCGCCGCGCAGGACGCGCGTCATCAGGATGCGCGCCGAAGCCGCGCCCACGGCCCGCGCCAGCCGGGCTTCGGCAAGGCCCGCCACGGCCGCCGTCAGCACGTCTCCGGAGCGCAGGGTTCGCGCCACCGCCCGCGACAGGTCATCCAGCGCCCGTTCGGCCTGGGGCGCGCCCAGCACCCGAATGAGGACGGTTTCAAGATCGGAAATCCGGGCGCCCGCGGCGGGCGCGGTTTCCAAGGGGCGGGCGCCGGTGAAGGCGTCCGCCTGCAGCTCATCCACCAGACCGGTCGAGGAGAAGGCGACCGCGACTATGAAGGCGATGATGTTCGCAGCAAGACACGCCATGGAGGCGAAGGCGAACGGATCCACACCCGCCGGCGCCGGCGGCGGCGCGCCGGCATAGCTGGGGATCAGGATCAGCACGACCCATAGCCCTAGCCCTGCGCCCATGCCCGCCAGGGCGCCGGCGCGGTTCGCCTTGCGCCAGTACAGGCCGAACAGCAGGGCCGGCGCGAGCTGGGCGACCCCAGCGAAGGCGACCAGGCCAATGCCCGCAAGCGCTGCCTGCCGGTCGAGCCCGAGATGGAAGAGATAGGCAAGCCCGACAAGCCCCAGCACCGAGGCGCGCCGCCACATCAGGAAGCGTTTGGCGAGATCGCTGCGGCGCGCTTCGGCCAGGAAGAGCGGGCCCACCAGATTGTTCACCAGCATGGTCGACATGGCCAGCGCAGTGATGGTCACCATGCCCGCCGCCGCCGAAAACCCGCCCAGAAAGACCAGGACAGCCAGCCAGCGAGCATCGAGCTCAAGCGGGAGGGCCAGCACATAGGCGTCCGGATTGGAGCCCCCCAGAAGCGTGGAGCCGGCCCAGGCGATGGGCGGCACGAGAATGGCGACGAGCGCCAGATAGGCCGGAAAGCCCCAGCGCGAGAGCTTGGCGTCGCTGGGCTTGGCGACCTCGACCACCATCATGTGAAACTGCCGCGGCAGACAGAGCGCCGCAAAGGCGCCCAGCAGGGTCAGGACCAGAAACCGGAAATCCACCCCCGGAAGGCTGAGCGAGGATTGCGCCAGGGTCTGCATGCGCGTTTCCTGCGGCAGGTGGATCCAGACCTCGACCGCCAGCCAGCCCACCGCCAGCATGGCGACGAGCTTGATGATGGATTCAAACCCGACCGCCAGCACAAGCCCCCGGTGGCTGGCGGCGGTGTCGGTATGACGCTGGCCGAACACCATGGCGAAGGCCGCCAGGCTGACAGCCACCGGCAGCCCCCAGCCCCGCCCCAGGGGCCCACCGGTCAGCAAGTCCAGCGAGGCGGCGGCGCTTTTGAGCTGCAGCGCGATATAGGGAATCAACGCCAGAAGCAGCGCCAGCGTAGCGAGCGCGCCGACGGCAGCGGACTTGCCGTAGCGCAGCGACAGGAAGTCCGCGATCGAGCTGGTGTCATGCTCGCGTCCAAGCGCCACGAGCCGGCGAACGATCGGAAAGCCCAGCAGGAAGACCAGCGCCGGCCCCAGATAGATCGGCAGATAATCCCAGCCCGCCCGGGCCGCCTCTCCCACCGCGCCATAGAAGGTCCAGCTGGTGCAATAGACCGCCAGCGCCAGGGTGTAGAGCACGGCGCGGCGGCGGGAAGAGCGGTCGAACCGGGCCGCGCGCGCATCCCCCCAGGCCGCGATCGCGAACAGCAGGGCCACATAGGCGCCAAGCACCCCAAGCGCGAGACTGAGCGGCACGACGCCTCCTCCCCTGTCCGTCCGTGTCTTTTGGTATGCTCGGACTCTTCTGAACGATAGCCGGACTGCTGCCCGCCTGACCAGAGCCGGCTCTCAAACCGAACGCGGCGGCCCGAAGGCCGCCGCGCCGATTGCAGGGAGTGAAGCGTCGGCTATTCAGCCGGGGCCGCTCCCGGATGGCTGACATGCGCCGCCTTGGACGGCAGTCGGATCTCCTCGACCATGTTCTGCACATCCTCTGGCGGAGCCTTGGTCGCCAGCGAAACGATGATGGACACCGCGAAGCTGATGACCATGCCGATGGCGCCGAACCCCTCGGGCGAAACGCCCAGGAACCACTGGTTCGCCGTGCCGATGGCGAAGTCCGGCAGCACCCCGAACACGCCGCCCAGGAAGATCAGTCCGAAGACGATCGACCCGATCAGCATGGCGCGGGTGTCGCCCTGCTCCTTGAGGCCGAAGTGCATGATCAGAAGGACGATGCCGATGATCAGCGCCACGACGCCCAGCACGACCGAGCTGAAGCCGATCTTGAAGTGCACGATATAGGCGGCGGTGATCGACAGACCGATCAGCATGCCGGCGATGGCGCCTTCCTTGTTCATGCGCTTCCAGAAAATCCCGAGGAAGATCACCGGGAAGAAGCTGGCGGCCGCCAGACCGAAGGCGAACGCCACCACCGCGGCCACAAAGCCTGGCGGGTTGATGCCGGCATAGATCGCCACCAGCACCGCGCCCACCGCGGCGAGACGCGCCACGAGCAGCTCCTGGGTGTCGGACATGTTCTTGAACAGCACCTTGCGGCACAGATCGTGAGACACGGCCGAGCTGATCACCATCAGAAGACCCGCCGCCGTAGACAGCGCCGCGGCCAGGCCGCCCGCCACCACGAGGCCGATCACCCAGCCCGGCAAGCCGCCGATCTCGGGATTGGCCAGCACGAAGATGTCACGGTCGAGACGCGTCATCTCGTTGGTTTCGGGATCGGCGCGATACTGGATCCGGCCGTCGCCGTTCTTGTCGGTGAACTCCAGAAGGCCGGTATTCTCCCAGTTGTAGAACCATTGCGGGGTCGCATCCTCGCCCATGGCGGAGGCCCGGGCGTCGCCGCGCGCCACTTCCTCGGAATACACGCTCTCATTGACCGTCTCGATGAAGTTCGAACGGGCGAAAACCGCAACCGCCGGAGCCGTGGTGTAGAGCAAGGCGATGAACACCAGCGCCCAACCGGCGGATTTGCGGGCGTCGGACGCCTTGGGCACGGTGAAGAAGCGGATGATCACGTGCGGCAGGCCTGCCGTGCCGACCATCAGCGCCACCGTGATGGCGAAGACGTCGATCATCGATTTCTGTCCGTCCAGATAGGACGCGAAGCCGAGCTCGGACAAGGTCCGGTCGAGATCAACCAGCAAGGGCGTGCCGTCGGCGGTGTTGCCGATGAAGCCCAGCTGGGGCAGCGGCGTGCCGGTGATCGACAGGCTCAGGAAGATCGCCGGGACCGTATAGGCGAAGATCAGCACGCAATACTGCGCCACCTGGGTGTAGGTGATGCCCTTCATCCCGCCGAGCACGGCGTAGAACAGCACGATGATCGCCCCGATGATCACCCCGATGGTGATATCCACGCCCAGGAAGTTGGAGAAGGCGATGCCCACCCCGCGCATCTGGCCGGCGATATAGGTGAAGGAGATGAAGAGCGCGCAGATCACCGCCACGATGCGGGCGGCCTGGCTGTAATACCGGTCGCCGACAAAGTCGGGCACGGTGAACTTGCCGAACTTCCGAAGATAGGGCGCCAAGAGGAGCGCGAGCAGCACATAACCGCCGGTCCACCCCATGAGATAGACCGAGCCGTCATAGCCCGAGAACGCCACAATGCCCGCCATGGACAGGAAGGAGGCGGCGCTCATCCAGTCTGCGGCGGTGGCCATGCCGTTGAAGACCGGGTGCACATCGTGCCCGGCCACGTAGAAATCATCGGTGGATGCAGCGCGAGCCCAGACGGCGATGCCGATATAGAGCCCGAAAGTGCCGATGACGAAAAAGGCCGTCCAGAACAGGGTCGACGGCAGACCCAATACGGTCGCTTCCATGATCCCCTCCCCTATCCTTCGTCATCATCGACGTCGAACTTCTGCTCGATGCGGTGCATCATCGCGGAATAGACGAAGATCAGGATGACAAAGACGTAGATCGCGCCCTGTTGCGCGAACCAGAACCCCAGCGGCGCGCCGCCGATGGAGAAGTTGTCCAGAACGTCGCGGAACAGGATTCCGAAGCCGTAGGACACGATGAACCAGATCGCGAGCAGAACCCCCATGAGGTTCAGGTTCGCGCGCCAGTATTTCTTGAACTTGGACTCGGAAATCATGTGATCACCGGGCGGCCCTTTCGGCGGCTCGCCTCCGGTGGGATGGTCTGTCTCAGCCATCGTGCTCCTCCCTTTTCATCGGGGTTTTCCCCGTATGACCAAGAAGGTGTCAGGCCTCACGCAGAGCGGGCAGCCCGACATTGGTCGAAGCCTGTCTTGCGGCGCCCTCGCACCCCAGAGCGCTGCTCAGGACAGTTTCCACAATCACATCAGCGAGATGCCATCTCGGCCAGACCTGTGCCTGCCGCGCAGCACGCCCGGAGCTCACAGGAGGGCGAGACCGCCATCCCTGGCGGGTTTTACCCCGAAAACCTCCGCCAGGACTCTCTCGGTCAGGGCGGTTTCCGGGGCAGCAAATGCATGCAGACGCCCCTGGTGAAGCACCGCGATCCGATCGGCGTGACGGCGCGCCAGGTTCAGGTCATGCAGGGCGCAGATCACGCTGCCCCCCTTGTCCGCCTGGGACCGAAGCACCTTCATGGCTTCAAGCTGATGACGCGGATCGAGCGCGGCAATGGGTTCATCGGCAAACAGGACCGGGGCCCTCGACGCCAGCAGGCGCGCCAGATGAAGGCGCGCCTGTTCGCCCCCCGACAGCTCATGGATCAGGCGGTGCTTCAGGGACAGGGCGCCGGCTTGCTCGAGCGCCGAATCCACCATCTCCCGGTCCGCCGCCGCAAGGCGGTCATACGCGGCTCCTCCCCACGCATAGCGTCCCAGAGCCGCCAGATCCCCACCTGTAATCGACCAGGCGACGGCCCGGTCCTGAGGCAGATAGGCCATCTGGCGCGCGCGTTCCCGGGCCGAAAGGCGGGTTACGGGCGCGCCGTCCAGCATCACCGCTCCGGTCTCGCACTCCACGAGCCCCAGCATCGCCTTGATGAGCGTGGACTTGCCAGCTCCGTTCGGCCCCACAAGAGCGACCAGTTCGCCAGCCTGCACGTCCATTGAAATGCCAGAGAGGATCTCGCGCGCGCCGCGCAGCACCCCAAGCCTGTCGACAATCAGGCGCATGCGGCTGGTCTGCATCATCGGCCCATCCCCCGTGTCCGCGCCGCAATCAGAATGAAGATCGGCGCGCCAATCATCGACACCATCACGCCCAGGCGTAATTCCTGGTCCAGCGGCGCCAGCCGCAGCACCAGATCCGCCAGAGCGATGAGGCCGCCGCCCAGAAGCGCGCTCGGCCAGATCAGGTCCGTCGGGTCATGCCGGACAAAGGGGCGCACCAGATGCGGCGCCACAATGCCCACAAACCCGATCACGCCGGAAATCGCGACGGCGCCGCCGGTCAGGAGCGCCGCCGCGCCGATCACGCCCGCACGGGTGCGACCCAGATGAACGCCCAGCGTCTGCGCGGTCTCTTCGCCCAGAGCCAGCGCCCGCAGTCCCGGAGCCGTCAGGGCCGCCAAACCGACGCCGACAATCCAGAAGGGCGCCACAAACATCAGATCATCCAGCGAGCGATTGGTGACCGAGCCCAGCATCCAGGTGACCATGTCGGACAGGGCGAACCGATTGGGCGCCAGATTCATCGCCAGAGCGCCCAGCGCCCCGGCGAAGCTCGACAGGCCCACGCCCACCAGGATCAGCTGAACCGCGCTGATCCGCGCAGCGGCCAGAACGCTCAGCACGAGCGTCGCGGCCAGCGCCCCTGCGACCGCCAGCACTGGCACGGTGAAGGCGCCCAGAAGACCCAAACCGAAATAGAGCGCGATGATCGCCCCCAGAGAGGCCGAAGCCGACACGCCCAGCACGCCGGGTTCAGCCAGCGGATTGCGCAACAGACCCTGCATCAGCGCGCCCGACGCGCCGAGCGCAGCCCCCACGCCGACCGCCGCCAGGGCGCGTGGCAAGCGGATCTCCCACACGATGATGTGCGCAGTCGCATCACCGCCGCCCAGCAAAGCCGCAACGGCATGGGGCAGCGCCAGGTCAGAACTCCCCAGCAAGGCGGAAAGGATCAGGACGAGTCCGACCCCTGCGCCCAGGATCAGGTTGATCATCACCCGGCTCATGGCATGGCTCCATCCACGCTGTGAAAAAGCGCATTCGCCGCCTCACGGGCGCGCAGGGCCTCGTCAGCGATGAACCAGGCGCCGCATGACAGCGCGGCGGCGTCGAGATAGATCACCGGCGTCGTTTCCATCATCCGTCGAAACACGCTGTGCCGGCTGGCCGACCAGCTGTCGATGGGCGCGGTCTCGCCGTCAAAGAAGGCGGCGAGGATGATATCGGGCTGCTGGGCGTGCAGCTGTTCGAGCGGCAGGCTCACCCATCCGCTCTTGCCTTGCTGAGCCATGATATTGTCAAAGCCCGCCGCGGCCATGAAGGCGTCCATCAGGGTTCCAGCCCCCGTCGTCAGCCCCGATGGCGTCATGTAGAGCGCTGTCAGACGCGGCCCGTCCGCCGCCCGCGCCAGCTGGGTGCGCATGCGTGAAATGCGCACTTCGCCGGTTTCAGGTCGCCCCAGCGCGGCCGCCGTGCGGCGGATCATGGCTTCCACATCGTCAAAGTCGGACGCAAAGCCCAGCTCGAAGGTCTCAAGGCCCAGCCGGTCGAAATAGGCGCCGGCCCTACCGCCCGCATCATAGCCGCGCACAATGAGATCCGGACTGAGCGCCAGAACATCCTCGGCGTCATCGCGAATTTGCGGCACGCCCTGCGCCTGCGCCCTGAGATAGGAGTGGCGATCATCCGCATGGTCAGAGACCGCCAGCACATGATCGGGATCCGCCAGACCCAGCACATACTGATCGGCGCAATAGTCCAGAGACACCACGCGCGGCTCGAGCGCCGCCGTCGGATCAGCGACGGCGACGCCCAGAACCAGGGCGGCGAAGGTCAGCGCCGCCCCGACCATTACGGACGCACCCGCACGCCGAAGGTCACCGCGCGCGGCGCCCCGGCGAAACCGGCGACCGGCTCATAGGTTTCATCCAGCAGATTGCGCACGCCCAGCACCAGCTGGAGCCGGTCGTGAACATCAAGCGTTCCGGTCAGGTCGACCGTGTCATAGGACGGGGTGCGGCCTGCGCCGCTGGCGTAGAAACCGTCATCGTCATAGGTGGCGTCCAGACGCTCGCCCACATAGCGCCAGGTGGCGCTGAGCGACGCGATCTCGATCGGACGCCAGGTCCCGGTCACCGCCCAGCTGTCTTCGGGACGACGCAGCAATGGCGCGCCCGTCGCGGCATTGGTCGCGTCCGTATAGGTGTAATCCACCCGCAGGCTGGCCTGATCGACCGGACTCCATTCTGCGAAGACCTCCACGCCCTGCAGGTCGGCTTCGCCCACATTGCGGTTCTGACCGATGAACAGCGCGCCGTCATAGACATACTCGATCAGATCCTCGATCTCGCTGTCATACCAGACCGCGCCAAAGCGCAACGCGTCCTCACGGCCCAGCAGCGAAACCGCACTTTCAAAGCCGATCTCGAAGCTCTTGCCCTCTTCCGGATCAAGGTCCGGATTGGCGGCGACAAAGGCCGAGCTCGAATAGCGTTCGGACAGGCTCGGCGCCTTGAAGGACGTGCCATAGCTGGCGCGCAGACGCGTGTTCAGCGCATCCAGGCGATAGACCGCGCCCAGATTCCAGGTGGTCTGGCTGCCGAAGGCTTCGTAGTCATCCAGACGAATGGAGCCGGTGACGTCAAACCGTGCGGTCAGCCCCGCCTGCACTGCGGCATAGGCCGACCACAGATCCTCGCTGACCGACAGGGGCGCATTGAAGGCGGTGTCGGTTTCGGCGGTCTCGTCCTGATATTCGACGCCGAAGCTCACGACAGGGTCGACCAGGGCGGACAGGCCGTCCGGGGTCCAGGCATTCGACCACTGCACGAAATCACGCTCGCCGTCATAGCGATCCGTGATGGCGCCGTCATTAAAGCTGTCGAGCGCCATATCCACGCGGCCTGCGCGCAAACGGCTCTCAAAATTGTTCGCCGGACGGGCATAAACCAGCCCCAGACTCCACAACGTGCTCTCATCCTCGCTGCGCAGATCGGGATCATCCGCGCGCTGGAAGCCGGACGGGCCGCCAGAGAAGGTGTCAAAATCAACCTGGGATTCGCGGTGACGCACCAGCGCTTCAACGCTGAGCGCCTCGGTCAGCGCGAAGCCGCCATTGGCGGACAGCACGGTGAACTCGGACGGATCCGCGTCGCCATTATGGGTCGAGATGCGGTACGGATTGACGTCATAGCCGTCGCTTTCCTGGTATTCCGCCGTCGCAGCCAGATTGAACCGACCTTCGCGCACGCCGCCGCCAATAAGGGCGTGATAGGTGTTGAACTCACCCACCGAGGCTTCGCCATAGATTTCAGAGCCGGATTCTGGCGCACGGCGCGGCAGGATATTGATCACCCCGCCCACAGCGTCAGAGCCATACAGAGACGAGAGCGGGCCGCGCACGATCTCGATCCGCCCGGCGTCGCCCACCAGGTCAGACCCGAAATTGAAGGCGCCATTGGACGCCGCCAGATCATTGACGCGGATGCCGTCATAGAGCGCCAGCACGTGCTTGGAGTTCGCGCCGCGCACGAACACGCTGGCGGAGGAACCCGCGGGACCGGACTGCACGACAGCAAGCCCCGGCGTCTCAGACAATGCCTCGACCAGGGTGTTCTGGTTCTTCAGATCAATCTCGGCGCGGTCGATCACATCCAGCGTGACCGGCAGACGCTCAAGCAGGCTCGGCGCCCGCACGCCGGTGACCACTATGGTGTCGTCGGTGGTTTCTGTCGTTTCCGCGGCGAGAACCGGAGCGGTCGAGAGTGCGGCGGCAAGCGCCGCAAGGGAAATCTGGGCTTTCATCCGAAGCCTCCGTTCGCGACCAGGCGCGAGCGACCCGGACGGCAGCGAGTGCAACGGCGCTCCGCCCTGACAGGATCAGGGCGAGTCTCGACGCGCCGGACGTCGCTGCAAACGGAAGGCTTCCGCGTTCAGATGGTGTGTTCCCGCACCGTGAACGAGCGACCGCGTCGGCAGGTCTCCTGGCTTGCGGGTCAATGCGATGCGCCGCCTTCCCAGATCTGACGATCCAGTGGCTGCTGACGCCTCGCTCGCCGCTCACAGTTGCGGGTACAGCCCCGGACCAGACGCTCGCGCGTCGCACCGGTGTTCCCTCTTCGCTCCCTCGCGGGAGAACCGTCGCGTATGTCGGTGTGTAATCGGGGGACGCGCCCCCGGTCAAGCGCGCCTAGCCCTGCTCTTCCGGCAGGCGCACGATCAGGCCGTCGAGATCCGCCGTGACCTTGATCTGGCAGGACAGCCGCGAGGTGTCCTGAACGTCGCTGGCGAAGTCGAGCATGGATTCTTCCATGGAGGAGCGCTCGCCCGTCTTGTCCGCCCAGGCCGGGTCCACATAGACATGGCAGGTCGCACACGCGCATGCGCCGCCGCAATCGGCGTCGATGCCCGGCACCATGTTGCGGACGGCGCCTTCCATCACGGTCAGGCCGTCCTGCACGTCCACTTCATGGGCGGAGCCGTCATGCTCGATATAGGTGATCTTGGCCATGTCAGTCGTCTTCTCACAAATTCTGGTGCAGGCGCTGAACCCGCGTTCGGGCGCTATTTAGGACAGGAAGTCGCGCATCGCCACTCCGGGATCCCGCAAACGGTCGGGATCAGGCGTCGCGCCCTGGGCGATCATCCTTTGGGCGGCCATGTATTCGGGACCGGAATTGACCGCCTCGCACGCCACGATCCGCCCCTGCTTGAGGTGGAACAGCGCGAACTTGCCCTCTTCTGGATCGCCGCGGCGGACCATCTCGTCCGCGCCCTCGATCAGGCCGGTGATCTGCAATTTCATCTCGTACTGGTCCGACCAGAACCAGGGCACCGGATCGTAATCGACCTCAAGGCCGCAAATGGCCTGCGCCGCCGCCTTGCCCTGGTCGATGGCGTTCTGCACGGACTCAAGCCGGATCGAGCGGTCATAGCGCTTGGAATGAAAGCGCGCGACATCGCCAATGGCGTAGATGCGTTCGTCCTCGGTGCGCGCGGTTTCATCCACCAGCACGCCATCCTTGCACGCAAGCCCCGCGGCGCTCGCCAGATGATCATTCACGGTCAGACCGGCGGCGACCAGCACGGTGTCCGCCTCGACGATCTCGCCGTCTACAAGCTCAACGCCGGTCACCTGTCCGCTCTCGCCGACGATGGCCTTCACCGGCGCATTGACCCGCAGATCGACGCCATAGCCGCGATGAATCGCGCCGAACCAGCCGCCCAGGAGCGGGCTCGCCGTGCGGCACATGGGGCGCTCGGCGGCTTCGAGCACCGTCACCGTCATGCCGCGCTTGCGCGCGGACGCCGCGACTTCAAGGCCGATATAGCCCGCGCCAATGATGGCGATGGATTTCGCGCCATGAAAGGACGCGGACAGGTCTTCGGTCTCTGACAGGGTGCGCAGCACGTGAACGCCAGGCAGGTCCGCGCCGGGCAGTGGCAGGCGGCGCGCCTCCCCGCCCGTGGCGAGGATCAGACGGTCATAGGCGATGCGTTCGCCGGTGTCGGTGATGACATTGGCGGCGCTGCGGTCAATTGCGGTCACCCGCACGCCGGTGCGCAGGTCTACATCCGCCTTCTCATACCATTCCGCAGGCTTGAGCCAGAGCCGGTCCACCGGCAACTCTCCCGCCAGATAGGCTTTCGACAGGGGCGGTCGCTGGTAGGGCGCCGCCGTCTCGCCGGCCAGAATGATGATCGGCGCATCGTATTTGCGCTTGCGCAGCTCGGCGGCTGCGGACAAGGCGGCCTGGCCGCCCCCGATGATGACCGTTCCGGACACTGCGATCCGCGCTCCCTGTTGTCTCGTTCTTATGTTCGCATGGCGCCGCGCCCGTGGATGCAAGTCAAGCGCCCGGCTGCGCAAGCGCGAGCGCTGCGAAGTCTTGCCGCCCCGCGCGAGCCGTCCTATCAGCCTTGTATGACCGAGCTTGTTCTCTCCCTGCCCGACCCTGCCGCCAACGCCGCTCTCGGCGCACGACTGGCGCGTGAACTGAAGGTTGGAGATGCGGTCCTGCTGGAAGGCGGGCTGGGCGCAGGCAAGACCACTCTGGCGCGCGGCGTGATAGAAGCGCTGACCGGTATCGCTGACGCGCCAAGCCCCACCTACACCCTTGTGCAGCATTACGAGACTAAGGACGGCCTCGTCCTGCTGCATGCGGATCTTTATCGTCTGGAAGATCCTGAAGAGCTGGACGAGCTGGGGGTGGACGAGGCGCTTGATCATGGCGCGGCCCTGATCGAATGGCCCGACCGCATGGGCGGCTGGCGCCCCGCCGACCGGCTCGAGATCACGCTCGAAGACACCGAGGCTGGCGGACGCACCGCCCGCCTACACGCCTTTGGAAGCTGGGAGACGCGTCTTGGCGGACTTGCAGACTGATCCGCGCGCCCTTGCGCGCACCCAATTCATCAAGACCGCCGGCTGGGCCGAGGCGAAGGTCGAGCCCTTCCCCGGCGACGCCTCGACCCGGTCCTATTTCCGTCTGAGCCGCGGCCATGACAGCGCCATCCTGATGGACGCGCCGGGCGCCAGCGAAGCGCCCGCCTGCCCGGTCGACGCCAGCGAAGAGGAGCGTACGGCTCTCGGCTATAACGCCGTGGCGCGCCTGGCCGGCAACAACACGACGGCGTTCGCCGCGCTTGCCGGCGCCCTGACGGCGCGCGGCTTTTCCGCCCCGCGCATTTTTGAAGCCGATCTCGATCAGGGTTTTCTGATCATCGAGGACCTCACCGACGCCCTGTTCGCGCGGCTGATTCCGGCGGTCGCCCATGAAGGCGCGCTCTACGCCACCGCTGTCGAGACGCTGGGCGCGATTTACCGGTCCTCGTTCGAGCGACAGCCCACCGCCTTCGGCAAGAGCTGGACGGTTCAGGACTATGACGCGCTGGCGCTGCATGCCGAGACCGCGCTGTTCACCGACTGGTACGCGCCCTGGCGTGGCAAGACCCTGTCAGAGGCGGACAAGTCCGACTGGCGCAATGCCTGGAGCCAGGTGCTGCCGCATCTCGAGGCCCACGCACCGGGCCTCGTGCTGCGCGACTTCCATGCCGAGAACCTGATCTGGCTGCCCCAGCGCGAACACGAGGCCAAGGTTGGACTTCTGGACTTTCAGGACGCGCTCTTCGGCCACCCGGCGTATGATCTGATCTCATTGATCGAGGATGCGCGCCGCGATGTGGCGAGCGATCTGGCCAAGCCGCTGACCGACCGCTTCTTCAATGCGGCGGGATTGTCGGACCGCGAGGCCTTTGACGCCGCCGCCGCCGTGCTGGCCGCCCAGCGCAACGCCAAGATCCTGGGGATTTTCGTCCGCCTCGCCCAGCGCGACGGCAAGCCGAAATATCTCGATCTTCTGCCGCGTGTGGAGCGCCATTTCATCCGCGATCTGGCCCATCCCGCGCTCGCCCCGGTCAAGGCCGCCGTGATGGCGCTGACCCCGTCCCTGTTTGAAGAGGCCTGAGCATGATGCAAGCGCCCAAACGCGCCATGGTGATGGCGGCGGGTCTTGGCACCCGCATGCGCCCGCTCACCAATGATCGTTGCAAGGCGCTGGTGGAGCTGGGCGGCAAGAGCCTGATCGACTGGATGCTCGACCGCCTCGCTGAAGCGGGCGTCGAGGAGGCGGTGGTCAATGTCCACCATTTCGCTGACCGGCTGGAAAGCCATCTGAGCCAGCGTGCGGCGCCAACCCTCACCATTTCCGATGAGCGCGCAGAGCTTCTTGAAACCGGCGGCGGCCTCGCCAAGGCGGCGCCGCTTCTGGGCGATGACCCGATCTTTGTCGCCAATATCGATTCCGTCTGGCGTGAAGACGGGACCGAGAGCGAATTGCGCAAGCTCGCCCGCGCCTTTGACCCCGATCGCATGGACGCCCTGCTGCTGATCACGCCCACAGCGAACACTCTGGGCTTTGACGGGCCGGGTGATTTCTTTTTGCATGAGGACGGGCGGCTGGAGCGGCGTGGCGAACGCGCCACTGCGCCCTATGCCTATACCGGCGTCCAGATCCTGAATCCGCGCGTCCTGGAAGGGCTGCCGGTCGAGCCCTTCTCCACCAATCTCATCTGGAACACGGCGCTGGAAGCGGGACGCCTTCATGGCTGCGTCATGGACGCCTTCTGGATGCATGTGGGCGATCCTGAAGCGCGTGAAGCGGCGGAGAATCGGCTACGCTCCTTTTCATGAGCGCTGATCGTCTGTTTTCGTCTCCCTCGCCCCGGGTCTTCACCCTGCCCCCCGCTGCGCCGTTCCTGACCGAACTGGCGCGCGGCCTCACCGAGGCGTTTCCCGATCCCGAGGCGCTGAGCCGGGTCACCGTGCTGATCCCCACCCGCCGCGCCGGGCGCGAGCTTGCTGAAGCCTTCACCCGACTGTCGCCGGGCGCGGCGCTGTTGCCGATGATCCGCCCCATCGGCGATGTCGACGCAGACGAGCCGCCGTTCGAACCGGGCGAGCTGGCGGAGATCGCCCCTGAAGCCGTGTCGCCGGCGCGCCGCCGGTTCGAGCTGGCGAGCCTGATCCTTCAGAAGGAAAAGGCGGTGGGCCGCTCCATGGGTGCGGGCGGCGCGCTGGTATTGGCTGATGATCTGGCGCGACTGCTCGATGACCTCGCCACCGAGGATGTGGACGATCTGGGCGCGCTGACCGAAGAGATCCGCGCCAACCTGCCAGCCCACATGCAGGAAGCGGCGATGTTTCTCGACATCGTGCTCGTCGCCTGGCCTGAGCGCCTGAAGGAGATGCAGCGGGTGGATCCCGCACGGCGGCGCTCGCTGCTTCTCAAGGCGCTGGCGAAACGCTGGCGGGACAATCCGCCGTCTGATCCCGTGATCGCGGCAGGCTCCACCGGCTCCATTCCTGCGGCGGCGGAGCTACTAAGCGCGGTGGCGAGCCTGCCCCAGGGCTGCATCGTGCTGCCCGGTTTTGCCCGCGACATGGACGAAGAGGGCTGGGCCGCCATTGATGACGGCCACCCCCAACGCGCCATGAAGACCCTGATCGAGAGCCTTGGGATCGAGCGCCATGACGTCCGGTTCTGGCCAGGCGCCGAAGAGGGCCGCCAGGATGCGCCGCGCGCCCGCGTCATCGCCGAAGCCCTGCGCCCCGCCGAAGCCACCGCCGACTGGCTGCGCCGGGTGGAGGACCTGAAAGAAGCCTGGGGCGAGGACGTGTTCGAAACGGCCCTTGAAGGCCTCAGCGTCATCGATGCGCCCGCCCCCGCCGAGGAAGCCCGCGTCATCGCCCTGATGCTGCGCGAGACATTGGAGACGCCGGGCGCGCGGGGCATTCTCGTCACGCCCGACCGGAACCTGTCGCGCCGGGTGATCACCGAAATGGCGCGGTTCGGCGTCACGGTGGACGATTCCGCCGGTCAGCCCCTGTCTGACACGCCGTCGGGCGCTTTCCTGATCCGCGTCTTGCAAGCGGCGCTGGATCCAGGTTCGGCGCTGGCCTTCTCGGCGCTTGCGACCTCGCCGCTCTTTTCACTGGGAGAGGAACGCGCGCCCCTGCGCGGCGTGCTCGGCACGATGGAGCGCCGCGCCCTGCGCGGCCGTCGCCCCGGCCATGACTGGGATGCCCTGTACGAGCACGTCCGTGACGCCGCGGGCGATGATGAAGACCGGCGCCGACGCTGGGGCGGGATCATCGAGGCCATGGCGACAGCCCTCTCGCCGCTGAGCGCGCTTGAAGGCGATCAGCCCTTGGCGGTCTGGACCCGCGCCCTGGTGGAAAGCGCCGAGGCGCTGGCCCGCAATGACGAGATGCCGGGCGCGGACCGGCTCTGGGCGACGGACGCCGGCGAGAACGCCGCCCAGCTGATGCGCGAGTTCATGGAAGAGGCCGACGCCCTGCCGCCAGTCAGCCTGCACGACTTCACCCGCGCCGTTCTGGAAACCGCCCGGTCCCGGCTGATCCGCCCCCGTTATGGCGCGCACCCCAGGCTTCAGATACTGGGCCCGCTGGAAGCCCGTCTCGCCGAAGCCGACCGGGTGATTCTGGCGGGTCTCAACGAAGGCGTCTGGCCGGCGCCCCCCAAATCCGACCCCTTCCTCAGCCGGGGCATGCGGATCGCGGCGGGTCTGTCGGCGCCCGAGGAACGCTTCGGCCTCGCCGCCCATGACTTCGCCCAGCTTGCCTGCGCCCGAGATGTGACGCTGACCCGCTCCGCGAAAGTGGATGGCGCCCCCACCGTGGCCTCGCGCTGGCTGTGGCGCCTGCAGACTCTGGCGCGTGGGGCGTTGGGAGAGCGCGCGCAAGCAGCGCTGGCCCCGGCGCAGGATTATCTCGGCTTCGCAAATGCGCTCGATGAGACGGCGGAGCAGACAATGATCCGTCCGCCTGAACCCGCCCCGCCGGTGGAGGCGCGGCCGCGCAAGCTGAGCGTCACCCAGATCGAGACCTGGATCCGCGATCCCTATTCGATCTTCGCGCGCAAGATCCTCAAGCTCGACAAGCTCGACCCGCTGGACCGGCCGGCGGGAGCGCCCGAACGCGGCACGGCCTATCACGCGGCGCTGGAACGCTGGGTGCGCAGCCTCGGAGACACCGAGATCCTGCCGCGGGATGCGTTGCAGCGCCTCCTGGCGCATGGTCAGACAGCCTTGTCCGAGGCCGGGTTCAGCGAGAACGCGCTCGGCGTCGAGATGAAGCGCTTTGAGCGGGTCTCGCAATTCATGGTCGCTTTCGAGGAAGCCCGTCGCGAGGACGGCTTCACGCCGGCCGCCCTTGAAGCCCTGGGCGATATCAGCTTCGACGCGCCGGGCGGATTGTTCACCCTGACGGGACGGGCGGACCGGATCGATCTGCGCCCCTCGGGCGCCCTCGATATTCTCGATTACAAGACCGGCATGCCGCCGTCCGCCAAGGAGGTGGCCGCCGGATTCGCCCCGCAATTGCCGCTGGAGGCGGCGATGGCCGCGCGCGGCGCCTTCGAACATGCGCCGAGCCATGAGCCGGGCGATCTGATGTATGTCCGCCTGTCGGGCGGACGCGTGCCGGGAGAGCCCAGATCCATGGTGCGCAATCCCGATGGGGATGACGCCGGCATGCTGGCCGAACAGGCGCTGGAGCGCCTGGTGAAATGGGTCGCGGCCTTTGACGATCCGCAACGCACCTATCCCAGCCAGCCGCGCGTGAAGTTCACCAACAAATGGGGCGATTACGACCATCTGGCCCGCCGCAAGGAATGGGCGAGCGCGCCCGGCGATGACGCGGGCGAGGGAGGCGCATCATGAGCCAGCCCGGATTTGATCCCGCCATCGTCGTCGGCGCCAGCGAAGCGCAGGCGACCGCCGCCGATCCGTCCGCGAGCGTGTTTGTTGAAGCCAACGCCGGATCGGGCAAGACCCGCGTTCTGGTTGATCGGGTGGCGCGCCTGCTGTTGGCGGGCGCGAGGCCCGACCGCATTCTGTGCGTGACCTTCACCAAGGCGGCGGCGGGTGAAATGCAGGCGCGCCTGTTCAGAAAGCTGGGCGACTGGTCGACCCTGCCCGATGACGCGCTGACCAAGGAACTCGACGCGCTGGTGACCGAGGGCCAGCGCCCACCGCTTGATGAAGCGCGCCGGCTATTCGCCCGCGCGCTAGAAACCCCGGGCGGCCTGAAGATCCAGACCCTGCACGCCTTTTGCGAAAGCCTTTTGCGTCGCTTCCCGCTTGAAGCGGGCCTGCCGCCAGGCTTTGAGGTGCAGGATGACGCCGCCGGACTGGCGCTACAGACCGAGGCGCTTGAGGCTCTCTCCGGACAGGCCCATCGCGACCCGGAAGGCGAGATCGCCCAGGCCATCGCCGCTTTGATAGACGGCTCGGGTGCGGATGCGCTGGCGCGCCTCTCCGCCTTCGTGATGAGCAAGCGTCATGAGCTGATGGCGGCGCGCACCCAGGCGGGGTCGCTGGATGCGCTGCTGGATCAGGCGAGCGAACTTCTGGGCGTCGACCCGGATCTCGACGTGGATCAGGTGCTGGCCGAGGCGTGGGGCGATACGGATGTGGGGGCGCTCGAAGCCGCCCTGAGCGCGCTTCAGACCGGCGGCACGAAAACCGATCAGGCGAGCGCGGAAGCGCTTCTTGAAATCCTCGATGTGGCCGAGGAGGATTCCGCGGAAGCCTTTGACTATTATATCGACTTTCTCACGACCAAGACTGGCGCGCTGAAGAAGCCCAAATCCATCTTCTCCAAGAAGACCGGCGACAGCTATCGCATTCTCGTCACCCTGTTTGGTGATGAAGGCGCGGAGATCCATCGCGTCGGCGATGAGGTGCTGCCCAAGCTGGCCGCCGCCACCGCCAACCGGATGACCCGCGCAGCGCTGCGCATTGCGGACGCCCTGCTCAACGACTATCAGGCGCGGCTGAACCGGCTGCGCCGGGTAGATTTCTCCGACCTTGTGGAACGCGCCCGCGCCCTGCTGACCGATTCAGAAGCGCGCGGCTGGGCGCTCTACAAGCTCGACCAGGGCCTTGATCATGTACTGGTCGATGAAGCCCAGGACACCGCGCCCGAACAATGGGCCGTCATCAATGCGCTGACCGAGGAATTCTTCGCAGGCGATGGCGCCTATGAAACCAGCCATCCTGACGCGCTGAGGCGCACCGTGTTCTGCGTCGGGGACGAGAAGCAGTCGATCTATTCCTTCCAGAACGCCGATCCGCGCGAATTCCTGGCCCAGCGTCAACGACTTCAGACCGAGGCGAAACTCGCACGCCTGCGCTTTGAGAGCCCGCCCCTCAATGTCTCCTTCCGCTCGAGCCCGGAAGTGCTGGCGGCTGTAGACGCCTGCTTCGCCGCCGAAGCCGCTGTTCTGAACACGGAGCGCAAGGATTGGGTCGAGGGGCTTGAGACCAAGCTTCTTATGAGCGACCCCGAGACGCAACAGACGCGCGATCCGCTGGCCTTCCACCGCTATGACGGCCATGTGGCCGCAAGGGTGAATGCGCCAGGCTGCGTGGAGATCTGGCCCGCCGTGCCCAAGCCCGAGGGCGGGCAGGAGGACGAGCTGGACCTGCGTCCGGTGGACGCCGAGCGCAAGGATTCCGCCCGCAACCAGCTCGCCGAAGCGGTCGCCAGCGAGATCGCCGACATCATCACGCGCGGCGATGGCGTCTGGGAGGAAGGCGAGCCCTGGCGGCTGCGTCCCGCCCATGCGGGCGACATTCTGGTGCTGGTGCGTCGTCGCGGCGGCCTGTTTGAAGAGATCATCCGCCGTCTCAAGCTCAAGAATGTGCCGGTGGCGGGCGCGGACCGGATGACCTTGCCTGACCAGCTGGTGGTCGAAGATCTCCTGTCCCTGGCGCGCTTCGCGCTACTGCCCGAAGACGATCTGTCTCTGGCCGAAGTGCTCAAAAGTCCATTCTTCCATCCGGTCAGGGCTGTCACGCCCCCCATTGATGATGACGCTCTGTTTGACCTCAGCCGGCAGCCAGGCGCGCGCCTGTGGGACAAGCTGCGCCGCTCGGACGATCCGCGCTTCCGCGACGCCAGGGCCGCGCTTGAAACCGCCCGCGCGCGTGTGGAGACCGATGCGCCCTACGCCTTCTTCGCGCGCTTCCTGACCGAGACGAGCCCGACCGGAGAGAGCCGACTGGCGCGGCTTTATGCGCGCCTTGGCGAAGAGGCCCGCGACCCGGCGGAAGAATTTCTCAATCGCGCCCTCGCCCACGAGGTGGAAGGCGCGCCGTCTTTGTCGCGCTTTGTGGCGGCGATGCAGGCGGATGCGGTGCAGATCAAGCGTGAGATGGAAGCGGGGCGCGGCGAGGTGCGGGTGATGACCGTGCACGGCGCGAAGGGCCTTGAAGCGCCCATCGTCTTCCTGCCCGACACCACCCAATTGCCCAGGGACCGTTCGGGCGGTCTGTTCGCCCATGAAGAGGCGGGGCTTTTATGGTCGCCGGACATGAAGATGCCGCCGCCGCTTCTGGCCTCGATCGCAGAGCGCAAGGAGCTCGATGCGGACGGGGAGTATCAGCGCCTTCTCTATGTGGCGATGACCCGAGCCCGTGATCGCCTGATCGTGTGCGGGCACACCCATGGGGTGGCGGGCAAGGTGGATGCGGGCAGCTGGCATGACCGTTGTCAGCACAGCTGGACCGGCGCGGACTGGCGGCCTGTGAAGACCGCGCTCGAAGGCGTTGCCGCTGAAAATGGCTGGGAGGCCGCGCCGGGTCTGCGCTATGGCGCGGACCCCAAGCCGCTCAAGGCGAGCGCCGCGCCCGAAGCAGCCCCTGTGACCCTGCCCGGCTGGGCGATTCAGCCGCCGCCCGCGGACCCGGCGCCGGTGCGCTCGGTCGCGCCGTCAAAACTCCTGGGCGAAGAGGAGAGCGGGTTTGAACCGGCCTCCCTGTCGCCGCTGGCCAAGGGCGGGCAATCGCGCTTCCGCCGCGGCGAGCTGATCCACAAGCTGCTGCAGACCCTGCCCGATATCGAGGAGAGCCGCCGCGAGGCCTCCGCCCTGCGCTACCTTGAGAACCAGACCGATCTTGACGACGCCCAGCGCCGCGAGATCGCATCCGAAACCCTGCGCGTGATTTCCGATCCCGCCTTCGCGGCGCTCTTCCTTCCCGGCTCCCGCGCCGAGGCTGCGGTGGCGGGCCAGGCAGCGGGTCTGCCGAGCGGCATGGTCATCAACGGTCAGATCGACCGGCTGGTCGTGACCGATCACGAAGTCCTGATCGTGGATTACAAGACCAACCGTCCGCCGCCCCAAAAGGTCGAGGACGTGCCGCGCGCCTACCTCGCGCAAATGGCCGCGTATCGCGCGCTCCTGCAGGGGCTTCACCCCGAAAAACCGGTGCGCTGCGCCCTACTTTGGACAGATGCGCCGCGTCTGATGGAACTCCCTCCGGAGCGGATGGATGCGGTCCTCAATCACGCCCGGCGCCCAGCGGATGCTTGACCGATGCGCTGGAGCTTCCTAGGTGATCGGTCAACTCAAGACCCGCAGCCGTGCTGATTCCGGGCGGTTGCGTGTTGTTTATTGGTAAGGAGCAAGGCTCATGGCGACCCAGGCGGTTACCGACGATACTTTTGAAAATGACGTGCTTAAGGCTGACGGCCCGGTGCTGGTGGACTTCTGGGCGGAATGGTGCGGCCCCTGCAAGCAGATCGGTCCGGCGCTCGAAGAGATCGCCAGCGAAAAGGCCGGCAAGCTGACCATCGCCAAGGTCAATATCGACGAGAACCCGATGGCCCCCAGCAAGTATGGCGTGCGCGGCATCCCGACCCTTCTGATCTTCAAGAATGGCGAGGAAGTCAGCCGCAAGGTCGGCGCCATGGCCAAATCCAAGATCGAGGAATGGATCAACGAAGCCGTCTAGGCTCCGATCTTTTCTGAAAATCAGAAAACCCCGGAAGCGCGGCTTCCGGGGTTTTTCTTTTGCAAAAGGACCTGGCTCAGGCTTTCGCCATCTCGTCCGCAATGGCTTGCGCCGCGGCGAAGGGGTCATCGGCCTGGCTGATCGGGCGGCCCACCACCAGATGCGTGGCGCCAGCCTTCAGCGCGGCTTCAGGCGTCGCCACGCGCTTCTGATCGCCCAGTTCGGCGCCAGCCGGGCGTACGCCCGGCGTCACGATCAGGAAATCATCGGGAACGCGCGCCCGGATGGCTTCGGCTTCCTGCGGCGAGGCGACCACGCCGTCCACGCCGCAATCGAGCGCCTGGTCGACGCGCCGCATCACCAGATCGCGCGCGCCATAGGCATAGCCCATCTGGGTCAGCATGGCGTCGTCATAGGCGGTCAGCACGGTGACGCCGAGAATCTTGAGACCAGAGCCCTGCCGGCCTTCCACAGCCGCGCGCATTACCGGCGGTTCGGCATGCACGGTCAGAAGATCCGCCCCCGCCTGGGTGATCGAGCGGGTCGCCTTCTCCACCGTGGCCGGGATGTCGTGGAGCTTGAAGTCGAGGAAGACGTCATGGCCGCGCGCCTTGAGAGAGCGCGCCAGATCCATGCCGCCAATGGGCAGAAGCTGGAGGCCGATCTTGTAGTGCGCGCAGGCCTCTCCAAGCGTCTCCACCAGCGCTTCGGCGTCATTGGTGGTGGGCAGGTCGAGGGCGGTGATCAGGCGGCGGTCGGTCATGGTCATCCCCCAGGTCAAAGACGGTCGCAGCGGCCTAGACCGCTGCGCGCGCACGATCAAGCGTCAGGATGCGGCGTTGGCCCGGGCCTGCGCGACCATCCGCTTTTCCTGCATGCGCATGATGGCCTGGCCCACCGGATCGGGCAGGACGCGCGACATGGCGACGAGGAATTTGTACCACGCCCCCGGCACACGCAGCGGCACGCCGCGCTCGACCGCGTCATAGCCGGACACCGCCACATCCTCGGCGGTCAGCATCCAGAACGACGGCAGGTTGGAAACAGTGTTGCGCGCGCCGTTCACATCATGAAACTCCGACCAGGTATAGCCCGGGGCCACGGCGGTGACGTGGACATTACGATCCTTGAGCTCGAGCCCCAAAGCTTCGGACACCTTGATCAGCAGGCTTTTCGCGCCGGGATAGAGCGTGCCCGAATAGCGGGTATGGGCGTTGGCGGCGGGCAGAAGGGCGGAGACCGAGGCGATATTGATGATGCGGCCATAGCCGCGCTCGGCCATGGGTTTGGCGACCAGATGCATCAGCTTGAGATAGCTGGTGACCATCAATTCCATGAACTGGGCCTGATCCTCCCAGCTCAGGTCTACGAAGGCGCCCGGACGCCCCACGCCGGCATTGTTGACGAGGCCGTCAATGATGCGCCCCTGGTCATGGATCGTCTTGACGATGGTCTCCGGCGCATCAGGCTCTGACAGGTCCGCTGCAATCACAAGGCTGTCCACGCCGAACTGAGCCTTCAGCTCCTCGGCCAGGTCCTTGAGCCGGTCCTCGCGCCGGGCGACCAGCGCCAGATCCCAGCCCCGGCGCGCGAATTCGCGCGCATAGGCCGCGCCAATGCCGGAGGATGCGCCAGTTACAAGAGCGAGACGACGGGCCATGTGATCTCCAATCCTTTGATCTCTCACGAGGTGCAAAAGGTGACCGCATCGCCCGGCTCTGTCCAGAACTAGTGCGCTCGCTGTCCCGGTCTGATCAGTCCGTGCACGCCTGATCGATCAGGACGCGGGTTTCCTCCGCCAGCATGGCCCGGGCCGTGGGCGACAGGGCATGGCCCGCCGCGCCGTATTCCTGAGGCGAGCCGGTTTCGCTGTCTTCAAAGATATGATCCACGCCCGGGACGATCACGGTGCGGGTGGGTTTGTCGCCACGCGCCTCAATCAGGGCCGTCTGGGCGTTTTCGGGCAAGACCTGAAGATCGCGCTCGCCAAAGAGCCCAAGCACAGGCCCCTCAAAGGCGGCGGCCGCAGCCGCCGGATCGCCGTCAAACATCGCCACGGCATAGGGCTGGCCCCACATGGCCGCTTGCTGACGGGCGAAGCTTTCGGGCAGACCGCCTTCAATCAGCGCCGCCTCGATCGCCGCCGGCGCCTCGCCCGGCGCGGCATTGGCGATCGCTTCGAACACGGCTCTTTGACGCACGCGATTGGCCTCGACCGCCGCATCGCCCTGCCCGGACGCCCGGATCAGCGCTTCGGACTGATCATAGAGCAGCGTTTCCATATCCTGATGCTGCCCCGCGAGCGAGATCACGAAGTCTGCATCGGACTCGTTCGCCGCCAGCAGCGCCAGATACCCGCCTTCGGAATGACCGAGATACCCCACGCAGGACAGCCCGGTCTGCGCCTTGAGCACGTCGAGCGCCCGCACCGCGTCATCGGCAAGCTCGGCGGGCGCAAGCGGCGCCGGCGCATCAGACCCGCCCACGCCGCGATCATCATAGCGCAGGCTCGCCATGCCCGCTTCAGCCAGCGCATCGGCGATGGCGGCATAGACCGGATGCCCGGCGATATTGCCATCCCGGTCCTGCGGGCCTGATCCGCTGATCAGCACCAGCCCTGCGCGGGGCGCCTCCGGTATGGTGATCACGCCTTCCAGATGACCCTCCGCCAGGGCGATCTCGACCACCTCGCCTTGGCCATGGACGTCAGCCGCCGAGGCTTCGTCCTGACCATCAGCGGGACGCTCGAACACCAGAGGCGCACTCAGCCCGCCCTGATTGAAGGTCCCGGTGATCACCCCGTCTTCCAGCACGCCATCATATTGAAGCGCCATTCCGGGTGTTGAGAAGTGCACATGCGTCCCGTCAAACCGGACGATGTCCATGGGCACGCGCGCCCCGCCCTGATCCACCGAGATCATCGTGATCGCAGGCGCCGCGCCGGACAGGTCGATATCCAGCTCGAGATTCAGCGTGCGCACCCCGGCGTCGAGCACCCCGGCCCAGTCGCCTTCAAAGCCCGGATCGGCGGGCAAGGCCTCCTCGTCCTGTGCGGCGTCAGACGCTTCAGGCGTCGGCGCCGCGGGCGCTTGCGCATCACAGGCCGCAAGCATCAGGGCGAAGGGGAGAAGGGCGAGGCTGACGGCTTTCATGGCGGATCTCCATCTCTGGCTGACCCAGCCTTAGCATTGACGCTAATTAGCGTCTAGGCTAAATACTTGGCGATGAGTGATGTCTTTTCCGCCCTGGCCCACCCCGTGCGCCGTGAAGTCCTGCGCCTGCTGCGCGACGGGCCGATGACAGCGGGGGCGCTGGCGGACCGGTTCGATGTCGCCAAGCCCACCATGTCGCGCCATTTCGCGGCGCTCAAGGATGCGGGCCTGATCCAGGCGGAAAGAACCGGAAACCAGATCCGCTACCGCCTCAATGTCAGTGTCGCGGAAGAGCTGATGGCGCTGATGATGGACCTGTTCAAGACCACCGGCTCCAGCAAGGAGGTCCCGAAATGATCCGCAAAGGCCTAGTTTACGCCCTGCCGCCCTTCGCGCTGATGCTGGCCCTGTCGATCTGGGGCTGGCTCGGAACCGCCCCGGACGCGCCGATCCCCGTGCATTTCGGTCTCGACGGCGCGCCCGATCGCTTGGGCGGCAAGCTGGAGGGGTTCGTCCTCCTGCCCGCGATGACGCTCTTCATCTGCGCCCTCTTCAGCCTGATGCCGCTGATCGACCCGCGCGGCGAGAACATCCGCCGTTCCGAGCCTGCGGTCCTGACGGTCTGGTCAGGGGTGATCTGGGTCTTGGCGGCCGCACAGGCCCTGATCACGCTGACGGCTCTCGAACGTATAGAGAGCGCTCAGACGCCCGGCCCCTTCATCGGTTTCGCCTGCGCCATGCTTTTGGTGGTGCTGGGCAATGTCCTGTCCAAGACCCGACCCAACTGGCTGATCGGCATCCGCACGCCCTGGACCCTGTCCTCGGACAAGTCCTGGGACGTCACCCATCGATGGGGCGGGCGTTTGATGATGGGCGGCGGCGCGATCTCGGCGGTCAGCTTTCTGCTCACGCCGCCAACGGTCGCGTTCACGGTTCTCGGCGTCACGGTCACCACCCTGGCCGGGGTCAGCGTGGGCCTGTCCTACTGGGTCTGGAAGAACGATCCGGACCGGGACACCTATTCCGCCGCTTCGGATTGAGCGGACTGCAAACGATTCCCGAACAGCAGACGACGCGCGGTCTCGGTCGCAGCCTTCAGCGCCTCTCGATCCTCGTCCGTAAAGCGGAAGAAGGGTGCGGTGTCGACCACTGCAACGGCGCCGATATTCAGCCCCTCCGGCGAGAGCAGGGGCTGGCCGCAATAGGCGCGCACAAAGGGCGGGCCGACAGCAACCGGATGGTCGCACAGCTCCGGATCGGTCGACAGGTTCAGGACCTCGACAGGCCCGTCCCGGCAGATCACTTGCGTGCACAGGGATTCATCCAGCGCCACCTCGCAGGCGTCCAGCCCGAACTTGCCGACGAAGCGAACACGGGTATCGCTGACCAGCGAGATCACGCAGATCGGCGCCTTGAAGGCGAACGCCGTCAGACGTGCGAGCGTATCCAGATCTTCACGCGGATCTGGATTTGCGTCTGAAATCGTCCTGACGGCATCCACCCGAGACGGATCGGCAATGATCGAGCAGCACGCCCCTGTGGGGGTCTCAGACATAAGCGGGCTCCTTTTTCTCAGCCCAGACTGCACACATAGGTTTCTGAGTCCGTAAAGCACCTGACGCTTTCGCTGCAGTGCGGCAGGGTCTAAGTTGCCGGCCGTTTGAAACCTTTCATGCCGGGACGCGCCATGAGCCAGAACATCAAGAAAATCGTGCTCGCCTATTCGGGCGGGCTGGACACCTCGGTCATTCTCAAATGGCTGCAGGACGCCTATCAGGCCGAAGTGGTGACCTTCACCGCTGACCTCGGTCAGGGCGAAGAGCTGGAGCCGGCGCGACGAAAGGCGGAAAAGGCGGGCATCAAGGACATCTATATCGATGACCTGCGCGAGGAATTCGTGCGCGATTACGTCTACCCGATGGTGCGGGCCAACGCCGTGTATGAAGGCCAGTACCTGCTGGGCACCTCCATCGCCCGGCCGCTGATCTCCAAGCGCCTTGTCGAGATCGCCCATGAAACCGGCGCGGACGCCGTCGCCCACGGCGCCACCGGCAAGGGCAATGACCAGGTGCGTTTCGAGCTGGGCGTGGCGGCTCTGGATCCCAGCCTGAAAGTGATCGCGCCCTGGCGCGAATGGGATCTCAATTCCCGCACCAAACTCATTGCCTATGCCGAAGAGAACGGCATTGAAGTGCCGTCCGACAAGCGCGGTGAAGCGCCGTTCTCGGTGGATGCGAACCTGTGGCACACCTCCTCAGAGGGCAAGATGCTGGAAGATCCGGCCGAAGAGGCCTTCAACGAGGTCTGCCTACGCACCCAGCACCCCGAGGATGCGCCCGACCAGCCCGAATACGTCACCATCGGCTTTGAGCGCGGCGATGCGGTCAGCATCAATGGCGAGGCGATGAGCCCGGCGACGATCCTGACCAAACTCAACGAACTGGGCGCCAAGCATGGCATTGGCCGTCTGGATCTGGTCGAGAACCGCTTTGTCGGCATGAAATCGCGCGGCATCTATGAGACGCCCGGCGGCACGATCCTGATGGCGGCCCATCGCGGCATCGAACAGCTGACCCTCGATGGCGGCGCCATGCACCTCAAGGACGAGCTGATGCCCAAATACGCCAAGCTCGTCTACAACGGCTTCTGGTTCAGCCCCGAGCGCGAAATGCTCCAGGCCGCCATCGACCATTCCCAGCGCCATGTGACCGGCGAGGTTCGCCTCAAGCTCTACAAGGGCAATGTGCTGGTGGTGGGCCGGTCTTCCCCGCACTCGCTCTACTCGCTCGAGCACGTCACCTTTGAAGAGGATGATGTGTACGACCAGAAGGACGCCGAAGGCTTCATTCGCCTGAACGCCCTGCGCCTCAAGCTGATCGCCCAGCGCAAGCATCGCCTTGGCGAAAACGACTAGGTCTGGAATCGATGCGTCCCCGGCACCCAGTAGCCGGGGACGCACGCGCCAACAGAGATTGAAACGATGCGGCGGGGGCGCCCCTCAACGCCCCGCCAGGCATCTACTCCGCCGGCAGGGTCCGTGAGCGGGGCTTGATAACCGGCATGATCAATGCCGTCCCGCTATCGATGAACACGCGCAGCAATTTCTCCATCGGCCCCTGCCTGAAGCGGGAAAGCCAGAGATTGCAGACGAGGATCACAAAACCGCCGGCCGGGATCATCAGCCCCCACAGGGCGACCCGATCGAACTGGCCGTAGAGATTGAGGCCAAAGCCGGTGAACAGCCAAAGCATCATCAACGAGCTGCCCATATAGCCGGTCAGCGCCATCTTCCCGACCGGCTCGAAGATCACCTTGCTGACCTGCGCAAACATCGGCGCACGCATGGCGAGCACGAAACCGGACAGCAGGAAGATCACGATGAAGGGTTTGGAAAAGCGCATGACCGGGTGCAGGCTGACATCAAAGACAAAGCCCGCCAGCGCGCCATGGATCGCCGTGCCGAGCGCCAGCGGAATCCCCACAAGACCTGACACCAGCACCACGCGACGCAGGGTTTCGCCTGACAGGTTCAACGCGCCCGAGCGCATCAGCCCCAGACCCAGCAGCATATAGCCGCCCGCTTCCGCGATCCGTCCCAGGACGGAGGCGTTGGTCATCATCGCGATCCAGGTCTGAACAGAGGCCTGAACGTGCGGCCAATACCCCTCGGCGTGGAAGGTCTGCACCGCCATCATCTCGGCATAGCTGGGGGTTTCGGTCCCGATCTCGCGATAGCCCGCATAGAAGACCACCACGGCCCAGCCCACAGCGGCGCAAGCGAAGAGATAGCGCGGCGGCAGCCAGGACAGGATCAGCACGCCCATCCCCGCGACGGCGTAGATCGCCAGAATGTCAGACGACCAGGCCAGCAGGCTCATATGCACAACGCCCAGCACGAACAGGCCGATACAGCGGATCACAAAGCCCGCCCTGCGGGTCAGCGGATCGCCTGAGCCAAAGAGCAGGATCGCCATGGAGGCGCCGAACAGGCTGGCGAACACGCCGCGCATCACCGCATCGATGAACACCGCCTGCGTCGCCCACAAGCCCATCGCCATCGGGCCTTCGCCCAGAAGACGCGGGTCGGAGAACGCAAAGTTCGTCCCGCCAGTCGAGGGGAAGTGAGCAATAAGAAGCCCCAGCACGGCAAAACCGCGCAAAGCGTCCAGAACCCGGATCCGATCTCGCATTGGCACACCTCCATAAACGCGTTCACGTTTCGGAAGGGTTTGTGCAAGCGGCGGGCCAAGCACGACGCAAGGCCCGGGTCTCAGCTCTCAAGGTAAAAAGCGGTCCTGAAACCCTGGCGTTCGCCGGTTCATCCGGCGAACCCATGTCGTGACCTGTGATCACGGCAACGGGCATGTAGCCCCGGCATGAAGCGGGGGATGACATTTTGAGATGGACAGGAAAACCGGGCTAGGCCACGCCGCGCTTGAGATAGAGGGGCATGTCGTCGTCGAGATCGCGGGCGATGTCGCCTGCCAGATCAGGCAGGAGCGTGGTCGCCATTTCGTGGCGAATGATCCCCTCGCCGCGCTGGCGCCGCCAGTAATTCCAGTAGGTGGTGAGATGGGTCAGCGAGCCCACATCATCGCCGATCCGGCTGAACAGGTTCGGCGCCTTCAGCAACAGCATGCGCATGGCGATCGGGTCGCCATCATCCAGGAAGGCCGAAACGACGCGATAATAGTTCTCGCGGCCCGCCTTGAGGTCTTCCCAGCGCAGGCGCACCGATCGGCGGATACGGCTGATGGGCGCCGCCAGCGGACGGAAGGGCGCGGAGGCGTCCTCCTTCTCGAGCCGCGCCAGATCGCGCAGGAAGCCCGCCAATCCCTCGGTAATGACGTTCATGCGCCAGAAGTAATAGAGGAGCCCCTTCCAGCCGAAGACGCCGACGGTGAAATCCTCGGGGTCCATGCGCAGGGCGTTGCGCAGGTCTTCACGCTGGGCGTGGCTCTTGGCGTTGAACAGGACGGCAGCCAAGCGCTCGGGTCGCTTGCGGGTGCTGGTTTCACCCAGCGCCTTGGCGGAAATATCAGCCATATGGCGGGCGGCGAACATCTTGAACTCGGCCTCGTCAGCCTTGGCCATGGTGAAATAGCGCGGGTCAAGTTCGCGCTCGGGAAACAGCGCCTCCAGAAGGAACGGGTCGAACGCCGGGGCCGATTTCAGCCGCGACAGCGTGCGCACATCCTCTGAGAATTCTTCCTCATAGAGATTGCGGTCCCGGCCCAGCGCCTCTTCAAGCCAGGCTTCCAGATTGGGCGCCTCGATGAAGGTCCAGAACGCGCCCGCGCCCGGATCGCGCGGATCGATCGGCAGCACCAGCTTGGTGACGATATTGCGGCCCGACCGCACCAGGGAGCGCTCATTGCGGCGCAGATTGTGCTTGATCAGGAAACAGCGGTTCAGCCCGCGATGGCGGAAGAGCGGATTCGGCGTCTGGGCGAGATCGGGGAAGCGCTTGTGCAGGCCGTACAGATCAAGCACCCGCGGCGAGGCGCCGCCGCGCATGAGATTTTTGAGATCATATGGACGGCGACTGAACATGGATAAGCCCGCTCCTACCCCACTCGACGGTCCAGACTGCGGGAAAGACCCGTGCTGCGCCAGCGAAAGCGGCCAACAGAGTTAACGGTGAAATAACCGGCCTAGTCGCCGTGTTCAGGCAGGAAGATCTCGCGCTTGCCGGCATGGTCGGCGGGACCGATCATGCCCTCATCCTCCATCCGCTCGATCAGGGTCGCGGCGCGGTTATAGCCGATCTGCAGACGACGCTGGATATAGCTCGTGGAGGCCTTGCGATCCCGCGCCACCACGGCGACCGCCTGGTCAAACAGGTCATCGCCGGAGCCGCCGCCCACAAGATCCAGACCGCCCTCGCCGCCCTCTTCATCCAGATCCTCGGTGACGGCGTCGAGATATTCCGGCGCGCCCTGGGATTTGAGGAAATTGGCCACATCCTCGACCTCGCGGTCGGAGACAAACGGGCCATGCAGGCGCCGGATGCGGCCGCCGCCGGCCATGTAGAGAAGATCGCCCATGCCCAGAAGCTGCTCGGCGCCCTGCTCGCCCAGAATGGTGCGCGAGTCGATCTTGGAGGTGACCTGATAGCTGATGCGGGTCGGGAAGTTCGCCTTGATGGTGCCGGTGATCACGTCCACGGACGGCCGCTGGGTCGCCATGATCAGATGGATGCCCGCCGCCCGCGCCATCTGCGCCAGTCGCTGGATCGCGCCCTCGATCTCCTTGCCGGCGACCATCATCAGGTCGGCCATCTCGTCGATCACCACGACGATATAGGGCATGGGATCGGGCTCGATCGTCTCGGTCTCGTACACCGGTTCGCCGCTCTCGCGATCAAAGCCGGTCTGCACGGTGCGCGACAGCACCTCGCCCGCCTCTCGCGCCTCGCGGGCCTTCTCGTTGAAGCCCTTCATGTTGCGGACGCCGACCTTGGACATCTTCAGATAGCGCGACTCCATTTCGCGCACGGTCCATTTCAGCGCCGCGACGGCTTTCTTGGGGTCGATCACCACCGGGCTGAGAAGGTGCGGGATGCCATCATAGACCGACAATTCCAGCATTTTCGGGTCGATCATGATCAGTCGGCACTCTTCCGGCGGCAGCCGGTACAAGAGCGACAGGATCATGGCGTTCACGCCCACCGACTTGCCCGAACCGGTGGTCCCCGCGATCAGGAGATGAGGCATTTTGGCGAGATCGGCGGTGAAGGGTTCGCCGCCAATGGTCTCGCCCAGCGCCATGGGCAGCTCGGCTTTCGCCGTCTCGAAATGACGCGAGGCGAGCAGCGCGCGCAGGAAGACGGTTTCACGATGCTGATTGGGAAGCTCGATGCCGATGGCGTTCCGCCCCGGCACCACCGACACCCGGCAGGCCACGGCCGCCATGGAGCGGGCGATGTCATCCGCCAGATTGATCACCCGGCTGGTCTTCACGCCCGGCGCGGGCTCCAGCTCGTAGAGCGTTACGACCGGACCGGGGCGTACCTGGACCACTTCGCCCTTGACGCCGAAGTCCGCCAGCACGCCGGTCAGCAACTCGGCGTTCTGGGCCAGCGCCTCGGCGTCCACGGTGTCCGCGCGCGGCGGGGCGGGCGCAAGAAGGTCAAGGCGCGGCAGTTCGAAACCGGAGCTATTGTCGCTGAAGGGCAGCGCCCCCTGCATCTCGCGCGCTTCGCGGTCGGATTCCTTGACGCTTTTCTTGCGCGCGACTTTCACCGGGTTCGGACGCGCCGGCGCGCCGGTGTCGGGCATGTCGTCGTCATCCTCATCAGCCTCGACCTCGACCGGGTCGCGATTGATGCGCGGCGCCTTGCGGGCCGCACCATCAGGGGCGCGGCTGCGTTTGAGAAATGCTGGCGCGGTTTCCGCGCGGCCATCAGGCTCTGGCGGTGTCTCGATTTCAATCTCGCCGCGCCCCCAGGCGCGCGGAATGGCCCCGATCGCCTGATCGATCCAGACACGCACAGTCGCCCAGACCAGCTCGGCCGCATCGCGCGCCGCGGTCAGGTCACGCACGGTCAGGCCAAAGCAGAAGAACACGCCGAACACCGCCAGCACCAGGCCCAACGCGCCTGCGATCACCCGACCGCCCGGCGCGCTGACCTCATCAGCCAGCCCCTGCACGCCGCCCAGCAGCGCATCGCCCACAAGCCCGCCCAGCCCGGCTCCAAAGGGCCAGTTCACAGGCAGAGGCAGCGCCGATACCGCCATGGCGAACCCACAGATGCCGATCAGCCCCGCCAGAAAACGGAAGGTGGAGACCGTCTTGGACCGACCGCGCGGCCCCCGCGCCAGCAGGATCAGCCCCCAGGCGAGGATCGCCAGCGCAGCCGCAGCGCCAGCCCACCCCATCAACAGCAACAGAAGGTCGGACGCGATCGCGCCCGGCGCGCCCAGCCAGTTGCTCGGCGCGCGGCCGGTGGCGACATTCAGGCTGGGGTCCAGCGGGTTATGGGACAGCGTCGACAGGATCAGGAAGACGCCAAGAGCACTCATCAAAGCCCCGATCAGCGCCGTGCGCACACGGGCGATCAGGCCGGGCTTGCGTCGCACCGGCGCGTCAGAATCAGCAGAAGGGTCGGCGGCCATGGTCATGGCTCCCAGACTGCCTCAGAGAGTCTTCCTGACGGGTTAATCGCCGTTAACCGACCACAGTCTTTACGGGATCGGAACGGCGAGAATTTGCGGCGTCCGGCGTGGCCCTTCCGGCGCAGCGCCATCTTCAGGAAACTGGTCCCAGGGCGCATCCGCATTCACGAACAATCGGCCATCCGAGACGCGCGCCGTGGTCGGCTCGCCGATCCGTGGATCGCCGGTCAGCACCGGCTCCATCCCGACAAGTCGGCTTTGCGCGTCAAACACCAGCTCGAACACGCCAACAGGGGCCGCGCCATTGCGGATCACGAACAAACGCCCGAGCCGGTCCGCCACCAGGCCATCCAGGCCGATCAGGCTGGCGCTTTCGGGGCTGGGTTGCAGATGCGCGTGCCGGGTCACCGGATCGATCCGCCACAGACCCAGCGCATAGTCGACCACCCAGAGCGCGCCGCGCGCTTGCGCCAGACCCTGGAGCGACGCGAACCGCGTATCTTCAGCGTAAAGCTCCAGCTCGGCGCGCGGACCATTCAGTCGGTAGATGCGGCCGCCGTCGGCATCTGAGACGAAGACCACGCCATCGCGCACGGTCAGATCTCCCATGCGCACGGCGCCGTCGATCGTATAGCGCTCGATCAGCTCGCCGGTTTCAAGATCCAGAGCCAGCAGCGCCGTTCCGGAGGTTTCACCCTCGCCGAGCGGGGTCTGGGGAACCACGCCCTCCACCGCATAGAGCCGACCATTCACCCGATCCGCGGCCAGGCCGAAGATCGAACCAATGGGATCGTCCTCACCCGCGAATACTTCGAACTCGGACGGCGCAAAAGGTTCAACCCGGTAAATCCGGCGTTCCGCGACGCCGCCCAGATACACCCGCTCGGTCTCGTTATCGACAGCCAGAGCCTCGATCAGGGCGTCGCCCAGGGGCGGAGACGCCACAAGCCGGGCTGACCCGACAGGCGTCGCATTCTCCGCAAACGCCGTGCGCAAGGCGGCGATGCGCTCTGCATCCGCCGTCTCAAGCTCGACCAGATTGCGCACGGAGGCCTCGAGATCATAGCTCAGCCCCGCTGCGGCCATCGCTTCAAGAGCCGCGAACTGCCCGTCCACATCCCCCGCGAAACCCGCCAGCAGGACAGCGTTATTGAGCAGGGCGGAGTGGCCCGGCTGGATCGACAACGCCGCAGTGTTCAGACGACGCGCGGTTTCAAAGTCCTCGATCTGTGCGGCCGCGCGCATCTCCTCGCGCAGGGCGCGAGAGGCATCAAGCAGGGACGGGCTCTGGGCCGAGGCGGGAAACGCGGCGCCCAGAAGCAGGGCGGCCGCGCTGATCGAAAGGGTCAGTGCATTCATGAGGGCAGTTTGACCGTGAGGAAATGGCGCAAGCAAGTCTGCAAAACGGCAGGAGGGTGCAAAAGCCGCGACAAACGGGCCTAGGCGGTCTTGATCATCAGCGATTCCAGCGCATCGCGACCTTGCCGGGGGATTGGCGCGGGCTTCTTGCCATCCGTGTTCACCAGCACGGCCTCGCTGGCGCCGATGCAGCGCCCATCCTGAAACAGGGCCTGAGCAATGGTGTAGCTCGACCCGCCAATGCGCAGAATGCCGGAGCCCACGACGAGATCGGAGGGGTAGAACGCCTCATCGAGATAGGCGATATGCACGTCCGCGATCACCATGCGCATGCCGTGCGTCTTGCGCATTTCCAGCGAAAACGCCTTGCGATTGAGATTGCCCCGGCCTTCCTCATAGAAGGCGCCAATCGCGACATTGTTGATATGCCCCAGCGGATCGAGATCCTGGAACCGGCTCGGGATTGTGTTGACCAGAGGATAGGTCTCAAGCTGCAGGCGATAGGCTTCGGGCTTCATGGGATCTTCCGGGAACTGCGTTTGCTGCACCGCGTTATGCCGTTCGGAAGCCGGCTTGAAAAGCCGCACGCTTCAGATTGCGCGCCGTCTTCAAACGGTCGCGGTCCTCAGAGTAGAGTGCGCCCATGATCGAGTTCCTCACCGACCCGGCCGTCTGGGCCTCCTTCGCCACCCTCGCCTTTCTCGAGATCGTGCTGGGCGTGGACAACATCATCTTTGTGGCCGTCATGGCCGAGCGCCTGCCGCATGGGCAACGGTCCCTGGCGCGGCGGCTCGGCCTATTGCTGGCGCTCGGCTTCCGCATCGCCATGCTGGCGGGGCTGGTCTGGATCGCACAGCTGTCCGAGCCGGTGTTTGAGCTGTTTGAACATGGCTACAGCTGGCGGGACATCCTGATGCTGGCGGGCGGCGGCTTCCTGCTCGCCAAATCCACCATCGAGATCCACCATGATGTGGAGGGCGAGGACGAGGACCATGAGAGCGCAGGTTCGGGCCTTCTTCCCATGGTGATCGTGCAGATCGCCCTCATCGACATCGTCTTCTCGCTCGACAGCGTCATCACCGCGGTGGGCCTGACCGACCAGTTGCCGATCATGATCGCCGCCGTGGTGGTCGCCATCGGGGTGATGATCCTCGCCGCCGACAGCGTCGCGGCCTTCATCGCGCGACACCCGACCACGAAAATGCTTGCATTGTCCTTCCTGCTCCTGATTGGCGTGGCGCTTCTGGCGGACGGGCTCGGCTTCCATATTCCGCGCGGATACATCTACTTCGCCATCGCCTTCTCGCTGCTGGTGGAAGTGCTCAACATCCTCGCCCGGCGCAATCGCAAGCCCAGGGCCTGAGGCTTGCGCGGAGACGGGTTGGAGGCTATCGCCAGCCCATGACCCAGACGCCCAAGCCGAAAAAGCCCAAGTCCAAGCGCCGCACGCCGGGGCTCAACCGCGAGCAGGCCGAGGAGCTCTATGCGCGCCTCGCCGAGGACCGCCCCGAGCCCCAGACCGAACTCAATTACTCCAACCCCTACACGCTGGTGGTGGCGGTCGCGTTGTCCGCGCAAGCCACCGATGTCGGGGTGAACAAGGCCACGGACAAGCTCTTCAAGGTCGCCGACACGCCCGAAAAGATGCTGGCCCTGGGCGAGGACGGAGTGCGCGAGCACATCAAGACCATTGGCCTCTTTCGCAACAAGGCCAAGAATGTCATCGCCCTCTCGCAGATGATCCTCGATGAGTTTGACGGCGAGGTGCCCCAGACCCGCGACGAGCTGGTCCGCCTGCCCGGAGTCGGTCGCAAGACCGCGAACGTCGTTCTGAACGAGGCCTTCGGTCAGCACACCATCGCGGTGGACACCCATATCTTCCGCGTCGGCAACCGCACGAAGCTCGCGCCCGGCAAGACGCCCGACGAGGTGGAAGCGCGGCTCGAACAGATCACGCCGCCGCAATACCTCAAGGGCGCCCATCACTGGCTGATCCTGCACGGCCGCTATGTGTGCAAGGCGCGCAAGCCCGAATGCTGGCGCTGCGCCATCGCCGATATCTGCAAGTTCAAGGACAAGACGCCGGCGCCTTGATCCTTGCGACGCTGCGGGCGCGCTTGCGAACCTGCGGTTCGGCTTTTCTGGTTCTCCCTCGCCTCCGCTCGGTCGATCCTCGCTTCGCTGCGGGCGGGCATTCGCCCTTGCGAGCCCTGAGGGCGCGTGGGCGTTCCATCCTGAAGCCGTTGGAGTTTATTACTCCGCCGCCAGGACTTCGGGTTTGGCGCGGCCGCCGCTCCAGCTTTCATGGCGCAGGGCGCGGCCCAGCGGAGTGCGGCCAGCGGCAGGCGTGAATTCCCCCGCCTCATAAACCGGCTCGCCCGCCACCAGTACGGTTTTCACCACGCCGTCAGACCGGTTGACCATCTGCTCATGGCCGTAATCCTCGCGCCAGATGAAGGTGCTGTTGGCTTCTGAATCATAGGCCTCAAGCGCGTCAGGATCGATCACCGTGATATCGGCGCAATCGCCGATCTCGATCCGGCCCGCCTTAACGCCCAGAAAATCCGCCGGCTCGCGGGTCAGGCGACGGATCTGGCTCGTCACGCGCTCCAGCCCCTCTTCCTGCGCCAGTTTCAGAGCGCGCAGATTGCCGTCATAGAAGGCCATGTTGGTGATATGGGCGCCGGAATCATTGAAACCGGGCAGGGTCAGCGGGTGATTGATCAGCTCACGGATTACTTCCGGGTCGCGATTGGCGGACACTGTCCACCAGCGCAGACCGAGGTCGAATTCGGAGAACAGCGCGAGCATGAAGCCGGGCTCGGTCTCGGCGCTCTCGGGCAGTCGCTCGAACACGCCCTGCTCGCGTGAGGTGCGCGCGAAAGCAGGGTCCGACCGCCAGGCGCGGTAGCGATCAAACACCTGCTGGAAGCTCTCACCGGTCCAGATATCCGGCCCGCCGGCATGAAAGATCATCTGCTCGAAATCACGATCAAAGGCGAGCGTCTCCATGCGCATCATGCGCTTCAGGCGCGCAAGCCCGAACCCGGACTTGCCGGTCATCCACATTCGTGAAAAGCGGTCCCGGAATCCCGGATCGGCCAGCAGCGCCTTGCGCCCCTCCACATCCTCCAGATCCAGCTCATTGAGTTCGCGCAGGGCCGGAATCTCTTCGGCCAGCGGGTTGATCGGTCCGTCCCAGAACACCTTGAAGGGGGCGGCCAGCGCCTGAAACCGGAAATGCCCCTTCAGGATGGGAGAGTTGAAGAGATGGCTCAGGATCATGGCGAGACGCTTGAGCGACTTGTTCGCCGCCACATCGAGCGCCGCCACAGCGGTGACCTTCAACGGCCGTCCATGCAGGCGCCCCGATGTCAGAAGGAAGTTCCGGAACACCGCCAGCGGCTTGTCCTTGGGCGGGGTCGCCTGCCAGATCCGGTCATGCTTGCGCAGGATCGCCGTCAGGCGCTTGAGTTCATTGTACTGGCCGAACTGGGAGGGAATCTTCACCCGCCGGTTGGGATCCTCGGACAGGAAATGGAAGGGCAGGGAATCTGTTGAAAAACCCGCATACCCCTCCGTCATGGCCTGTTCGAGCAGGGTCTCCATCTCGCGCAGATCGGCTTCGCCGGCCGTGCGGCTGACCGAGCCGTTCAGCCCCATCACCTGGGCGCGCAGCATGGAATGGGGGATGAGCGGGATGACGTTCGCCCCAAGCGGCAGGTCATCGAGATGAGAGAAATACCCCGCCGAACTGGTCCAGCTCGCCTTCTCGGCCACCTTGCGCAGAACAGGCTTGGGCATGTTCTCGACCCGGGCGAAGCAATCGACCAGCGGATCCTCGCCATTGCGGCGCTGATTGCCATAGGCCAGCCCGAGGGAGCAGTTCGACATCAGCACCGTTGTCGTGCCGTGGCGGACCACTTCCCTGAGGGCGGGGTCGAACTCCACTTCGAGATCGAGATGGGTGTGAATATCCAGGAGCCCCGGCATCACCCAGGCGCCCTGCGCCTCGATGACCCTGACCGCCTGCTCCGGGTCCAGATCGGCGCCGCGCGCCGCGATCCGCCCATCCTTGATCGCGATGTCTTCCACCACAGGCGGCGCGCCGGTTCCGTCAAACACCAGCCCGCCCGCAATCACCGTGTCCCATGTCCGGGTCATCAGGTGCTCCTCCCGATTATGGGCTCTGTTGTCGAGCCTTGAGAGTAGCGGACTGGAAATTCACAAATCCGTCAAGCACGGCCTTGGGGTCCTCCCAATGCGGATAGTGCCCGACATGCGGAAGAAGCAGAGTGTCCGGGTTCGGAACAAGCTCGCGATACCGCGCCACCATATGGGCCCCGGAGACCGGATCCAGCGCGCCGTCAATCACCCGCATGGGCACCGTCGAGTTCACCAGCGCGCCCACCCAGCGATCGCGATGCTGTCGCCGGTCATCGATATAGCCCAGCAATTTGCGCCCGATGCGCGGCATGCCGCCCTTCTCCATCGCCAGCGCCCAGAACGCGTCCATTTCCGCCTCTGAGGGCTGGGTGTCCGGTCCGAACACCTCGCCCAGCCCCTTCGCGAACCGGGCGCGGCTCATCAGGCGCGACAGGACCGGACCGAGGGGAGAATGCAAAAGCCTCTGGGTCAGGGTGGCGCGATGCTGTTCGGGAAACAGCCCGCCATTGAGAAAGCAGATCGATAAAAGCTCGACCGCCGCGCCTTCGCCCTGCTCGAGATATCGGGCCAGCAATTCCTGACCGACCGTATCGCCATAGTCATGCACGAAGAGGTGGCAGCGCTTGATGCCCAATTGCGCGAAGAAGGCGTCATGCAGATCCGCCTGGTCCATGATGGAGTAAGCATGGTCCGCCGGTTTGTCCGAATAGCCGAAGCCGATCATGTCGAGCGCGGCGACCCGATAGTCTGCACACAGCTGGTCCCAGAGCCGCACCCAGTCCCAACTGGCGGTCGGGAAGCCATGAATCAGGACAAGAACCGGCTTGTCCGCATCGTCCCAGTCTCCACCGGTGCGATAGAAGATCTCGTATCCGCGATAGTTGAAATACGCGCCTGCGGCGCGCCAGGCCTCGAGACTCGCCTGCGCATCCATCTGCGTCTCCCCGTAGAATGCCGCTCTTTGATGGCGGTCTGTCCGGCCAGCATGGAGCGGAGAGGATGCAGGTTCAACGCAAAACAAAACCCCCGGTGCGGGATCGCCGCACCGGGGGTTGAGCACGCGCGTGCGACGTCTAGCGCAGAACCGCCAGCGTCGCCTGGGTCGAGGCCGTGTTCAGTTCGGCCCGGTTCACGGGATAGCTGTCTTGCGGCTCGGCGCTCGGATAGGCGTCCGCCAGCAGCGCCAGCGCCTCGCGGATGCGGGCTGCAGCCTCGGGCAGCTCGCTCTCGATCATCGCCTCATGCTCGTCAAAGGCGGTCTTGCCGGCATGATAGAAGCCATAGCCATCAAGATACGGGCCGTAAGCCGGATTGTCCTGGGCGATCCGGTACATGTCCACGGCGCGGTCGATCTGGTCCGCGGCGATGCCGGCGGCGATGCGAGCCTCGGACGCGCCATTGTCGGGCGCTGAGGTCATGGCTTCGCGCAGCCTGGCGATGATGGCGTCCGTTCGCTCCACGATCTCTTCATGGCTGGCGTCATTGAAGACCGCCGCGGAGGCATCCAGGAACAGATCCTCGAACGGCTCCACGCCCAGCTCGCGGAAGGTGTCTTCCATGTCAAACAGGACTTCGCTGGCCGGGTGGGCGAACATCTCGCCCGCCGCATCAATCTCGCCGACAGCGTGGGCGTCGCGCGCCGCGATCACATGAGCCTCGGCCACGGCCAGCGCCGAGCCATAGACCACCGGATCTTCAGACGCATCCTCGACGACGATGCCGCCCTCGCCTTCGCCGGTCACGCCGGGCGGCGGCGCCGCCTGATCGGTCTCGGGCGCGGCGTGACTGTCCGCCGCAGCGTGCTGGGCCGATGCTGCGGTCTCGCTGTCGGAGGCCGGATTGCAGGCGGAGACGAGCCCCCCGGTGAGCACGAGGCCCAGCCCCATGGCCGTGACGCGTTTGAACTGCTGTTTCATGCGAACCCCTGTTCACCCAGATATTGGAAGGATACAGTAGAAACTGCAAATCACTCGCAGGAAGTCAACATGCATCTGACAATCGGTAGCATTCTGAGTGCAGAAAGCCTGACCGAAGCCCAGGCCTTGCTCGAACAGCTCCGCTGGCAGGATGGCGCCCGGACCGCCGGTCCTGTCGCGCGCGAGGTCAAACGCAATCGGCAAGCTGATCTCAGCTCCGTCGCCGGCAAGAAATTGCGCACCCTGCTGGAGACGACGCTGCAGACCCATCCGGTCTTCACCGCCGCGGCCCGGCCCCGGCGGTTCTCACGATTGCTGGTGAGCGAGACCTCGGATGGCGGCGAATACGGCGCGCATGTCGACAATCCCTTTATGGGCCGTGGTGAGGACCGCATGCGGACCGATGTCTCCTTCACCCTGTTCCTGTCCGATCCGGAGAGCTATGAGGGCGGCGAGCTGGTCATCGACCAGGCCGGAGCCACGCAGGCGGTGAAAGGTCAGGCGGGCGACATTTTCGTCTACCCGTCCACCTATCTGCACGCCGTCACGCCAGTGACGAAGGGCGTTCGCCGGGTCTGCGTGGGCTGGGTGGAAAGCGAAATCCCGGACGCCGGGGATCGCGAACTGCTCTTTGATCTCGAGAATCTTCACGCCAGCCTGAGCGCGCAATACGGACCGCATTCGCCTGAAATGCTGACCGTGTCCAAGCTCTACGCCAACCTCACCCGTCGTCTGGCGCGGTGATCAGGCCGGCACCAGGAAGCGACGCAGGGGTTCGACCTTGTCCGGCAGACAGCCGCAGCAGGGCTCGGGATCCAGGGTCTGGGCGAGCAGGCGCGCCTCTTCCAGCGCCCGCGCCAGCATGGCGCGGCCGCCGGATCGGGCGGCCAGCCCCATGGCCTCGGTCTGCTCGCGGATGCGCCAGGCCCCGGTCGAGGCGTTAAAGGCATAGAGCGGCAGGAACTTTGCGCCATGCTCGGCGACAAAGCGCACCGCTTCGATCAGGTAGTCGATCTCGGCCTCATCCATCACCCAGTGCAGGCTGAGCCGGCACCAGCCCGGACGCAGTCCGGCATAGCCTGACAGCACCGCCTCGCGATGCGCGCCCGTCGTCGCCTCGTCCAGATTGAGCAGATGGTGCGCATAGGGCCCGGCGCAGGAACACCCGGCGCGCGCCTGAACGCCGAACAGGTCATTGAGCAAAGTCGCCACAAAGCGCGGATGCAGGGTTCCGCGCTCTCCTGCGGCGATATTGAAAGAGACGATGCCGATGCGGCTCTCCGGCGCCTGCGGCCCCAGGATCTCTATGCCGTCACAGTCTTTCCAGGCGGCGAAGGCGCGCTGGAGTGCGCGCTGCTCGCGCGCCTCGATCTCGTCATACCCCAGATCCGCCAGAGCCTTCAGCGACAGCGCCGCGCGCATCATCTGCATCACGCCGGGCGTGCCGGCGCGTTCGCGCGCTGTGATGTCACTGATGAAGTCATGATGGTCAGGCGTCACATAGGTCACCGTACCGCCGCCCGGCAGGGTCGGCGGCAGGTCGGTGCGGTAGAGCGCGCTCCTGAACGCCAGGATTCCGCACCCCCCAGGCCCGCCAATGAATTTATGGGGCGAGAAATAGACCGCATCCGGCGCTGCATCGGCGCCGTCCGCCGGGTTCATGTCGATAGGCAGATAGGGTGCGCTGGCGGCGCAATCGAGGCACAGGATTGCTCCGTGCCCATGCAGCAGCCGGGCCAGCCGCGGCACATCCGTCCGCACCCCGGTGACGTTGGACGCGGCGGAGAATGCGCCGATCTTGCGCCGACCCGCATATGCCGGATCGCGGAGCGCGCGCTCGAGCTGGCCGAAATCAATCCCGCCCGCTTCATCAAGGCCGATACGGACAATCTCGGCGCGGCTCTCACGCCAGGTCAGTTCGTTGGAATGATGCTCATACGGGCCGACGAACACCACCGGCGCGCGGGCGCGCATCTCCTGCTCCACGCGCGCCGCCTCGGCCTCGCCCAGAATCTCGACAATCCGCTCATGATTGGCGGCGCGTGTGGCCGGCGCCTCGAACACGCCCAGGATCTGCTGCAGATGCGCCACCGCCCCCGTTGCGCCTGAACCGCACGCGAGCACGATAGCGTCCTCACCCGCATTCAGGGCCTCCTTGATCAGGGCTTCCGCCCGATTCAGCCAGCCCGTCGACTCTCGTCCAGTGGCGCTGTCATCCGTATGCGGATTGGCGTACATGGCCTGGAAGCGCTCGAGCTCGGCCTCGATCCGGCGATCTCCGCGCCCGGAGGCTGCATAATCAGCGTATACCAGAGGCTTGAGACCAAACGGCGTGCGCAGAACGCCATCCCCGCCAATCAGGGCGGCGCGCGTCTCAGCAATCAGATCTGGGCGGGTCGAACTCGTCATTCCAGGGGCCTTTCTACTGCCCCCATCAAACGCCAATTTCCATAGTGATAATCGCCAATTTCGCCCCTATAATGGCGGAATCCTGGAGAAAAACACTCAAAGGGGCCAAAATGGCGACGCTTGACGACTACGACAAGAAACTCCTGCGCCTGATGCAGGAAGACGCGAACCGGACAGTCCAGGACTATGCGGACGCCATCGGGTTGAGCGCCACTCCCACCGCCCGCCGGATCCGGCGCCTGACCGAAGAGGGGGTGATCCACAAACAGGTCACCTTGCTGGATCCCGACGCCCTGGGGCTGAAGACCACCCTGTTCATATTCATCAAGACCAGTCGCCACGATGCAGACTGGCTGGACGCGTTTTCAAAAGGCGTCCGACGCATGCCCGAAGTGGTGGAGTTCTATCGCATGGGCGGGGATGTGGATTATCTTCTGAAGATCATGCTGCCCGAGATTTCCGACTATGACGCGGTCTACAAGCGCCTGATCTCCATCGCGCCGCTGTCTGACGTGTCGGCCTCCTTCGCCATGGAAGCGCTCAAGAACACGACCGAGCTGCCGCTCTGAAGCGAGAATGCGCCACGAAAGAGGGCGGGCCCCAGGGCCCGCCCTCTTGCTGTTCGCCGCAAGGCGGCTATTGCCCCAGACTCAGCGGATAGCGCAGCTGGAAGCGGGCCGAGTTCGCCTCGAAATCCTCCTGCCCGATGCCGGACACGCCGACCGACAGCTCGAACACCGCGCCATTGCTCAGCGTGGCGGCGACGCCAATCTCACCATCGGCGCGCAGATCGGACTCGCTGTTCATGAACGCCCCGGTCTCGCTCAGAAGCTCGGCCGGCTGATAATCCCAAACGGCCCGAAGCTTGGAACGCAGCTCCCAACGCGCGCCCGACGCGCGTTCCTGACGCCAGACCAGTTCCGGACCTGCCGCAAGGCGGCCCAGCGCGATGCTCTGGCTCGGAATGACAAAGCCCAGGCTGTCTGTATAGCCGTCCTGGGTTTCCTCGAAATGGGTCAGCGTGGCTTGCGGACGCACCAGGAATGCGCCGCGCCCATACTCACCGGTCAGGTTGGCCTGGAGCATCCAGCGATCCGTCTCGAACTCATCCTCGTAAAGGCCGAGCGGATTGACGGTGTTGGAGCTCGTTCCATAGAGGGCGAGACCGTCAAGGATGACGCTGTCCGCCACGCGCCAGACCACGTACGGGCCAGCCATCCAGCCTTCGCCGTCAACACGGGCGCCCGTGATCGCACCCGCCTCTTCAAAGACCTCCTGAGCGGTCTCGTCCATCCAGTCCATCTGGACCATGGCGCCGACCAACAGTGCGTCCGACACGGCCCAGTCGAGGCCCAGTTGCGCCACACCGAAATCGCTTTCCGCGCGTTCACCGGCCCGGTTGTCTGAAACGCCTGACAGTTCAGCCGACAGCCACACGTCCAGGCGGCCCACATCGTCACGCATGGAGGACGGCATGCCCGGCGCATCGGAGTGACGCGCCTTGGCCTGGTTACGAGCCCCGGCCAGAGAGGCGGTCAGGGACATGGTGTAGCGCCCCTGATCGACATTGGCCGCATACTGCCCTGCGCCCATGGACTCCCGCGCGCTCAAACGCGTGGACAGGTCCGGCGCGGCGTCAATCAGACGATCCGCCCGGCGCAGCATGAAGTTGCGGATCGCCCGCTGGGTGGCCAGCTGCACCGCTGCTTCATCTCTCACATTCTCGAAAGTGCAGACCAGGTTCTCTTCCGGATCCAGGTCGATCTGGATCGTGCCCGTCGCGAGATCCACCTGCGAGCCTCCATCGAGATCACCCGCGCAGCTGATGGACTCGACGCGCCATCCGGCCGGCGACGTCTGCTGAAGGCTGACCTGTGCGCTGTTGAGCTCGACTGAAGTCGATTGCGCATAGCCGTTCACGGTCGTCAGGGTCAGTCCGTCAAACTGGGACAGGCTGGAGGCATAGGTGAAGTCCGCATCGCCGGAGACGCCTGACGGCGTGGTCGAGACAATCTGCAGCGAGCCTTTCTGGCTGACCAGCATCAGGTTCACGGGAATGCGCGCCAGCACGGTTTCCTGAACCGCCTGAACGCCCGCGCGTCCCGCGCTCGCGCCACCGGAGACGCCTTCACGGACCACGGTCACCGTGCCCGTATAATCGCCCGCTTCCAGAGCCGCCGCCTGATCGTTCACGGTGACCGTGAACTCAACGGATGCGCCGGCCGGAATGACGCCCTGGGCCGGAGTGACGGTGAGCCAGCCTACGTCTGCACTGGCGCTGAAGCGCACGTCGGTAACGCCGGGATTGCTGACCGAACTCTGCACCTGGGCGCCCACAGGCGAGGTGACATCGATATTGACCTCGACATCGATCTCGTCTTGCTGGCTGACCGCCTCGACGCTCAGTTCGCCCGCATCGCTGGGATTGCCCAGCAGGTCCTCAACCGCGCCCGCCGCAACCGTCATGGTGATGACGCCAAAGGTCTGGGGCTGGATCGCAACCCTGAAGCTCCGGGTGTCGATGCGGCTCAGATTGCTGGCCTCGCCATTGGTCACGGCAAGATCAGACAGCGCCAGATCGGTCACGTCCTCATCAAAGGCGATCGTCAGCGTGAAGGGGCCGACAACCTCGTCGCTCAATGCGGTCAGGGTGGCTGCCGGACCGGAATTGTCGAGCTCGATGCGCGATTCATCGGTGTTCGTCGGACCTTCGCCCGCGAACGCATTTCCCCAGACATCCACTATCGAGGACGGCGTCACGAGCTGCAGCTGGACCTCGCCGTCGAGATCGGCCAAGTTTCCGCCGCTCGCTGTCACCGTATAGGTCCGGCCTGAGCCTGAAACGGAGAGGCTCACGCCGCTCGCGCCGGCCAGAGTGAAGCCCGAGGCGTCAACGCCCGTCACATCCTCATCAAACTCGACAGTCCAGCTCAGCGTGTCGTCGGCCGTGCGCAGATCCGTACCCGCCACGACATTGCGCAGCACGGGCGCCTCGCCATCTGCGGCAAGGGTCAGGGTCGAACTTGCGGGATTGGCATTGCCGGCCGCGTCGATCACGCTGCCCGCCTTCACCTGGACCGAGACCGGGCTGTTGCTCTGGGCCGCCAGAACCAGCGTGTATTCGGAGGGGCTGACTTCGGTCAGCTCTTCAAGGCTCGCATTGGTGAGCGTGACGCCCGTGCGGCCGAACCGCCTCACATCCTCGCTGAAGCGGACCGTGACAGTCACGGCTGCGCCCACAGACGCCTTTTCCGAACTCAGGGTCGCGACCGGAGCAGTGTTGTCGATCCGGATCTGGGATTGATCCGGGCCGCTGGGCGCGCCGCCTTCATAGGCATTGCCGGAAAGGTCCAGGATCGCATCCGGGTCAGAAATCGACAGGGCGATGACGCCGTCAAAATCCGCCAGCGATCCTCCGGACGCCGTGACCTGATAGGACGCGCCCGAGCCTGAAACAGACAGGTTCGCATTCGTGCCCCCGGAGAGCGAGAAGACATCTCGCGTCACCCCGGTCACCTCTTCAGAGAAGGTGACGTTCCAGTAGACAATATCCAGCGCCGTCACCGAGCCCACGCCGCTCTGGATTCCGGACAGGCCGGGACCCGATGTGTCGGTCTCGAAGGTCAGGGTGTCCGATGCGAGGCTCTCATTGCCCAGCGCATCCGTCACTGCCCCAGCCGCCAGTGACACGGTCAGCTCGCCACGGCCGCCCGGGGTGATCTCGACGGTGAACTCCGTTTCGGACACAGTCCGCAAGGCGTTCACGCTGGCGTTGGTCAGCACGAAGTCGGACAGCTGAAGACCCGTCGCGGGTTCATCAAACGCGACCGTCACCGTGAAGGGCTCACTGGCGTCGCCGGTCAGATCCGAACTGAGGGTCGCAACCGGGCCGGTATTGTCCAGAAGATAGGTCTCGGCGCTCGACGGCGCGCCGCCGTCAAGATCATTGCCGGCCAGGTCGACAATGGTCGGGTTGGGCAGCTCAAGCCCCACCACGCCGTCATATCCGGCCAGGTCGCCGCCGCTCACCGTGACCTGATAGACCCTCCCCGAACCGGAGATGGCGCTTACGGAAGCCGTCGAGCCGGTCACCGCGAAATCGGTTACATCCACACGCCGGACCGCTTCGCTGAACTCCAGCACCCAGGTCAGGGCGTTCACATTGGTGCGTTCATCGGTGGGTGACGCCCGGCTGACCAGATCCAGGGTCGGCGCGGTGAAATCCGTCGGCGCCACATCATCGGTGGTGATGGTGCCGGTCCCGGTGGCGTCCCCGATCGTCGCGTTCGACGGGTTGGAGAGCGTCAGGATCACCGTTTCGTCAGGCTCGATCGTCGCATCGCTGGTGACGGTCACGGACACGGTCTGGGTGGTGACGGACGGGTTGAAGGTCAGCGTGCCCGTGGCCGCGGTGTAATCGCTTCCCGCCGTCGCCGTCCCGTCCGATGTGGCGTAATCCACCGTGATGGTCTGGGACGAGGCCGGCGCCATCGTCACGGTAAAGGTCAGGGTCGCCGTGCCGGCATCGCCTTCCAGAACGCTGGGGTCATCCACGCTCAGCGAGGGCTGGGTCACGGTCAGGGTGGCGGACGCCGTGCCTGAATTGCCCAGATTGGAGGTCAGATTACCCGTCGTGTTCGCCTTGGCGCCGGTCGTGCTGGCGGTGACATCCACCGACACCGTACAGCTCGCGCCGGCCGAAACGGTGCCGCCTGTATAGGCCAGCGAGTTCGCGCCATTGGTCGCCGTCAGCGTGCCCCCCGTACAGGTGGTGCTGGCGTTTGGCGTGGTCGCCACGGTCACGCCGGCCGGCAGGTTGTTGCTGAAATCAAGCGAGGTGGCGGCCACGCCGATCGCGGAGTTGTCGATGGTGAAGGTCGCCGTCGAGGTTCCGCCGGTCAGCACGGAAGCCGGGGCGAACGCCATGGAAAAGCCGGGCACGGCCGTGGCCTTGGAGACCGTATCCGCCGAGCTCTGATTGGTGACGTTGCCGGCGCCGTCCGTCAGGGTCGCAGTCAGGGTCAGCGTGCCGTCCGGCAGGCTCGACACGTTGACGGTCACGTCCTGCGTCGCCGTGGTGATGGTTCCCGTGCCGGTCACCGGCGTGCCCCCGCCCGAAGAGCTGATCGAATAGGCGTAGGTCGTCCCGGTCTCGGCAGTCGTGAACCGGATATCGTTCGAGGTTTCGTTGGCCTGCGTGATCAGACCGGCCTGGAACGCCACGTTGAAGGCGGCGGGCGCCGTATTGTCGACGGTATGCGTAGCGCCGGACGTGTAGGCGTTCGGGCCGCTATTGCCCACTGCATCCTGGATATTGGTGGCCGCATCAAGATCAAGCCGGATCGTGCCGTCGCCGCTGATGGTGTTCACGGTCACGGTGACCGTGGTTCCGGTCGCCGAAGAGACGGACGCGATCGTCCCGGCCGCGGTGCCGGTCGTGGTCAGCGAGAAGTCATCGGTCGAAATGTTCTGGGCGGCCTCCGAGAAGGTCACCGTGAAGTCCACGCTGGTCGCATTGCCGGCGGGCGAGCCCGCCACCACGATGGAGTTCACCTGCGGCGGCTGGGCCTCCTTGGTCGCGGTGTCCGTCGCCGCCGAACCCGCATTGCCCGCGCCATCAGTCAGCGTGACGGACAGCGTCAGCGTGCCGTCACCCAGGCCACTGACATCAATGCCCGAAATCTGATCCGTCGCCGTGGAGATCGTCCCCGACCCGGTCACGTTCGCGCCGCCGCCAGACGAAGAAATCGTATAGTTGTAGTTGGCAGCGACTTCAGCCCCGGCAAAGGTGAAACTGGTCGCGGTCTGGTTCCCCGCATTCACCGGATCGTCATCCAGCGTCACCGAATAGCCCGCCGGCGCCGTGTTATCGAGGGTATAGGTCTCGTCCGTGGCGGGCTCGGTGTTGGGCAGGGCGTTGCCGGCCGCATCCGTAATGGTGGGCGCGGCGGCGTAGTTGAGCCCCACAGTCCCGTTATAGCTGGCGAGATCGCCGCCAGACACGGTGATGGCGATGCTGGTTCCGCTGGCGGCCGACACGCTCTGAACCGTCGCCGTCGTCCCGGTGACCGCAAAATCGGAGGTGTCCACGCCGCTCACGGATTCGGAGTAATTGGCGGTGAACACCAGAGAATCCGAGGACGTGGTCGCGCCGGCGGGGGTGGTGCGCACGAACGAGGTGGTCGACGGCGCCGTGCCGTCCCGGGTGAACACTTCACGCACGCCGGTCGGCGTCGTGCTGGAGAGCGCGTTGCCGGCAATGTCGGTGATGCCATGCCCGCCATTCAGGGTGATGGAGAAATCCCCATCGCCCGACAAGGTTCCGAGCTGCACATTGATCAGGGTCGGGCTGCTGGTTCCATAGCTTGATACCGAGCCCGCCGCCGTCCCCGACACATTCTGGAACGCATAGTCCGCCTGGCTGGAACCGGCGATCGCCTCGGAATACGTCACCCGGAAAGCCGCATTCGCCGCCGACGCGCTGATCGTCTGCCCGGTGGGCGAGAGTCGGGTGATCGAAGTGATATCCGGCGCTGTGGTGTCGATCGTGATCGACAGCGCGCTGGACGCCGAGGATGTATTGCCAACAGCGTCTGTCGCCGTCGCGGTGATCGTGTGCGCCCCCGACGCCAGCGCCGAGCCCGCCGTGTAGGACCAGTTGCCAGAACCGTCCGCCGTGGTGGTCCCCAGCGTGCCGCCGACCGACGAGATCACCGTCACGGTCGCATTGGCTTCGGCCGTCCCTGTAAAGGTCGGCGTCGTGTCATTGGTGATATCGTCTGTGCTGCTGGAGCCCGTATCCGACCCTGCCGTCAGGTCCGGCGTGGAGGGCGCGGAAGGCGCTGTATTGTCCAGCGTATAACTCTCATTGGCCCCGGTCGGGGTGGTGTTGGTCAATGCATTGCCCGCTGGCGTATCGGAAATGTTCTGACCGCCTGCAAAGCCGAGGCTGACCGTGCCGGTAAAGCTGGCCAGATCGCCGCCTGACACCGTGACGTCATAGATCGACGTGCTTTGTGCGGAGACTCCGGTCGCCGCACCGGACGTGCCGCTGGCGGTGAAGTCGCTCGTATCCACATTCTGGACCGGCTCGTCAAAGGTGACGCGGAAGACAAGGGAGTCAGCACTCGTCGTGGCTGTCGCCGGCGTCTGCCGCACGATGGAACTGACCCGCGGCGCAGTCGCATCAGCGGCGGACGGCGCGTCAAAAGCAAGGGTATCAAAGAAGCCGTTATCAAAACCGTTTGCTGACGTGCCGGTGATGATCACGTAATTGACGTCATTGAAGCCGGCGTCCGTCATCGTCAGGGTCTGGCTGCCGATGCTGGCGTTGAAGGTCTGACTGGCGACCTGGGCATTGCTGACATCATAGCCGCGCACCTGAAGCGTGACCGCAGAGACCGTGTTCACGAAATAGAAGGCATTGAAATCGAACTCATCGCCGGAATAGTCGATCCGGAGAGTCTCGTTCTGGGTGGCCCCCAGGCTTGCAATGGCGTCGGTGCCGCCGTCACCATCATTGCCGTCCCCGATTACCGGAGAGCCGCTGAAGGTGAAGGTGAAGCTCGAGTCTGCATAAGGGTTCGCGATCAGCTGCCCGCCATTGGCGAAAGCAGCAGCATCAAATGTCACAGTTGTAGGGCTGCCCAGATCCTGCGCCTGCGCAGTGAACGAAGCGGCGGCGAGCAGTGCGGACGCACAGACGGCGCGCGCAAGTTTGGTGAAAAATCCGGTCATGATCCCCCAGCGCGCGAGTGCGCGCCCCTGTCTGATGCTGGCGATTGCAGCCTACAGCCAGTTGGCGATCTTGAAAATCCCCCTTGGGGGGAGCTTTTTGGCGCCTAAAACTTCGGTTTACGGATTTGTTTTAATGGAATATTTACCCTTCTTGCCGCCTCGATAACCGAATTCACCGAACAAGATGGAAAAGTTAGGGTTGCAACTCGAGCGTTTCAATCGGTTGTGCTTGCCCGAGCGCGTTCAATCCAGATCAAGGTCGACGTCAGCGTCCTCATCCCGACGCTGACGCTCATGTTCGAGCCCCATGCCCACCGCAATGCCCGCGCCGGCGGCGTCGCGCGGGGTCACCTTCGGACGCGTGCCGCGCATCAGGAACTTGTACAACGCCCAAGGCGCCAGAACAGCGCCCGCAGCGAGGGACGCGAACACTCCCCAGCCCGGCAATCCAACCGGCTCGATCTGGAGCAGGACGGCCAGAAGAACGATCAGCAAGGCGCCGGACAGGATCAGCGCGAGAAGGCGGGTGAAGAATCTGGACATGACGCCAGACTAACGCGGTTAACGCAAAATGGCTTCACTTTTCGATGTGCGCAATCGCGGATCAGGCGCTTTGTTTCGCGTCCGCCTGATAGGTCAGCGCCAGGAAGACATCCTCAAGATCCGGCTCTTCGGTGCGCAGATCGGCGATCCGCTGGCCCGAGGCGCGATAGGTCTCGATCATGTCCGCCACCGAGGCTTCGCCGAAGCGATAGGTGATGGCCAGAGAGCCGTCAGGGCGGATCACCGCCTCCTGCTGTTCAAAGCCTGCCGGGACGGCCTTGAGGGGCTCCACCGGCTCGATCACCAGGGTCTTCTTGTCCATGCGCTTGAGAAGATCCGCCTTGGGCTCGCACGCGACCACTTCGCCATGATTGACGATAGCGATCTGGTCGCACAGCTCCTGCGCTTCCTCGAGATAGTGCGTGGTCAGAACAATTGTGACGCCGAGCTTGTTGAGCTCGACCACATAATCCCAGAGCTGGCGGCGCAGCTCGATATCCACGCCGGCTGTTGGTTCATCAAGCACCAGCACAGGCGGGTTGTGCACCAGCGCCTTGCCCACCAGAAGGCGGCGCTTCATCCCGCCCGAGAGCTGACGCACATAGGCGTTGCGCTTGTCCTCGAGCCCCAGCGCGGCGAGGATTTCCTCGGTCCGGCGCTCGGCTTTCGGCACGCCGTAAAAGCCCGCCATCAGCTCCAGCGTCTCATAGGGCGTGAAGAACACGTCCATGTTCAGCTCTTGCGGCACCACGCCGATCGCGGCGCGGGCGCGGCGCGGATCCTTGTCGATATCCACGCCCCAGATCTTCGCCGTGCCGGCGGACTTGGTCACCAGGCCCGCAAAGATATTGATGAAGGTGGATTTGCCCGCCCCGTTCGGCCCCAGAAGCCCGAAGATCGAGCCGCGCGGTATCTGCAGGTCCACCCCCTTGAGCGCCTCTTTCGCAGGCGCGCCCTTGCCGCCGGGATAGGTCTTCTTCAGGCCATAGGCTTCAAGGGCGAATTCGGGCTGGGCGTGTGACATGGGCGGGCTCACGGTCTGCAAGCGGAACGGGAGGAGAGCGCGTGCGCAATTGACGCCTGCACACAGCGCGTCTTAAGACGGAGCGGACCCTAGCGGCGTGCGCGGGCCTCGTCCATGTCGCAACGCCGTCTATCTTCTTCAACCGGACCCTCTTTACAGACCGGCAGAGCGCATCATGACCGACACCAACGCCTCCTCCCTGCCCGCCCCCGAAGTGATCGTGGTCGACCAGAAGCGCGTCATGTGCGACGGCGGCGGCGGCGCTCTGGGCCATCCGCGCACCTGGTATGAAATGGGCGACGAGGATTTCGTCGAGTGCGGCTATTGCGACCGTCGCTTCGTGCTGCGCGGTTCGAAAGCTGACCCCAAGGCGTAAGCCCTTTTCTCAAATGTCATGGCGATATTCCGGTTTCGATTGATCCCGGAAGCGCCCTCCCTATACCTGTGTGAAAGACCGCAAAGGGGGGAGCGCGATGAGCCAGGCGAACACGTCGGTTATGCGTCAACGGATCGGACTGATCACAGGCCTTGTGATCGCGGTGGGATTGCAACTCCTGCCCGTGCCCGAAGGACTGGACCGGTCCGCCTGGCTGCTGGCCAGTCTGGCCCTGATGATGGGCGCCTGGTGGGCCAGTGAAGCCATTCCCATCGCGGCGACCGCGCTTGTCCCGCTGGCGCTGTTTCCCGTCTTTGGCATCCTCGGGATGCGCGACGCCTCCGCCCCTTATGCCGACCCCATCGTCATGTTGCTGCTGGGCGGATTTATCGTCGCCCTCGCCATCGAGCGGTGGAATCTGCACACCCGCATCGCGCTCAATATCGTCGCCGCCTTTGGCTCGCGCCCCGCGCTGATGATGCTCGGTTTCATGACCGCCACCGCGATCCTCTCGATGTGGATCTCAAATACTGCGACCACGCTCATGATGATCCCGATCGCCCTCAAGGTGGCTGACGCGCTCAAGGATGAAGGCGTGGACGCCAGCCAGTTCGCCCCGGCGCTGGCGCTCGCTGTCGCCTATTCGGCGTCGGTCGGTGGGATCATGACGCCGGTCGGCACGCCCACAAACCTGATCGCCATGGGCTTCATGCAGCGCGAATACGGCTCGGTCATCAGCTTTCCCCAATGGATGATGCTCGGCCTGCCCGCCGCCCTTCTGATCATCCCGTCCATGTGGCTGATCCTCACCAAATGGGTGTTCCGGGTCGATGGCCACGCCCCCAATGAGGCCGGGCGCGAGATCATCCTCCAGCACAAGGCGGAACTGGGCCGCATGACCACGCCCGAGCTGCGGGTCGCGCTGGCCTTTGGCGTGGTGGCCATCTTGTGGATGGGCCGGGTGCTGCCCGGTTTTCTGATCGGCCAGCCCGATATCAGCTTTGGCTGGAATCCCCTGCTGGCCTGGATCAGCACCCAGCTTGAATTTCCGATCACGCTGAGCCTGGGCAATGCCCAGATCGCGATGGCGGGCGCGCTCGCCATGTTCCTGATCCCCGCCGGCGGCAAGTCCGGCAAGGGTCAGGCCCTGATGGACTGGGAGAGCGCCAAGCGGCTGCCTTGGGAAGTGATCCTCTTGTTCGGCGGCGGCCTGTCACTGGCCGCGGCCATTCAGGCGACAGGGCTCGCGGAATGGATCGGCTCACACCTTGAGTGGGTGGCCAGCCTGCCCCTGCCGCTGACCGTTCTGATCCTCGCCTTCATCGTGGTGTTCCTGACCGAGCTGACCTCGAACGTCGCGACGATCTCGGGCTTCCTGCCGGTGCTGGGCGCGGTCGCCATCTCGGCCGGCGTGCCGCCCGAACACCTGATCGTGCCCGTGGCCCTGTCGGCGAGCTGCGCCTTCATGCTGCCGGTCGCCACCGCGCCCAACGCCATTGTCTACGCGTCTGGCGCGGCCAGCATGACCCAGATGATCAAGGCCGGCTTCCGCATCAATCTGGTCGCCGCGCCTCTGATCGCGCTGGTGAGCAGCCTGATTAGTGGGGTGGCGTTTCCGGGTTAGGGTGGGGCTTCCGATTGCCCCCTCACCCGACGCCGCCTAGGTTAGCGCTCCCTCGCTGAACTGCCGCCGGAGCGCTGTCATGGCCGTCACTCGTCCTGTTGATTCTTCCAGCCATGTCTATCTGGTGGACGGGTCGGGCTATATCTTTCGCGCCTATCACGCCCTGCCGCCGCTGACCCGGTCGGACGGCACGCCCGTGGGCGCGGTTCAGGGCTTCTGCAACATGCTGTGGAAGCTGCTCGAAGACCTCAAAGGCGAGGACCAGCCGACGCACCTGGCGGTGATTTTCGACCATTCGTCGAAAACCTTCCGCAACGAGATCTATGACCAGTACAAGGCGCACCGGCCCGAGCCGCCTGAAGATCTGGTCCCGCAGTTTACGCTGATCCGTGAGGCCACCCAGGCGTTCGAGCTGCCCTGCATCGAGATGGAGGGTTATGAGGCCGACGATCTGATCGCGACCTATGCCCGCCTCGCCGCCGAGAAGGGCGCGCGCGTCACCGTGGCGAGCTCTGACAAGGATCTGATGCAACTGGTCAATGACCAGATCACGCTGCTCGATCCCATGAAGTCCAAGCGCATCGGCCATGACGAGGTGATCGAGAAGTTCGGCGTCGCGCCCGACAAGGTGATCGAGGTGCAGGCGCTGGCGGGCGACAGCGTGGACAATGTGCCGGGCGTGCCGGGCATCGGCATCAAGACCGCCGCCCAGCTGATCACCGAATATGGCGATCTCGAAGCGCTGCTGGAGCGCGCCGAGGAGATCAAGCAGCCCAAGCGCCGCGAGAAGCTGATTGAGCATGCCGAGAACGCCCGGATCTCACGCCAGCTCGTGACCCTGAAACCCGATGTTCCGATTACGGATGAGCTCGACGTCTTCGGCACGGCGGACCCTGACGCCGAAAAGCTCGTGGGCTTTCTCAAATCCATGGAATTCCGCACCCTGACCCGCCGGGTCGAGGAAGGGCTGGGCGGCCCGGTCGCCGATGAAACCGGCGACGCCACCGCCCCCGTGGACCGCTCCAAATACGAAACCGTCCAGACCGTCGAGGCGCTGGACAAATGGATCGAGAAGGCCAAACGCGCCCGCGTCATCGCCGTGGATGTGGAGACCGACGCCCTTTCCGCTGTCGCTTCACGGCTTGTGGGCGTGTCGCTCGCCACCGCGCCCAACGAGGCGTGCTATATCCCGCTCGGCCATGAAGGCGGCGATCTCGCCGATGGCGGCATGAAGCCCGACCAGATCGACGAGAGCGAAGCGCTCGGACGGCTCAAGGCGATCCTGGAGAACGACGCCATCCTGAAGGTCGGTCAGAACTTCAAGTACGATCTGGCGGTGTTCCAGCGGTATGGCGTCCGCGTCGCGCCCTATGACGACACCATGCTGATCAGCTATGTGCAGGCGGCGGGCCTGCATAACCATGGCATGGACGAGCTCGCGGAGCGCCATCTCGGACACACGTGCATCTCGTTCAAGGAGGTGTGCGGCACAGGCAAGTCCCAGAAGCGCTTCTCCGAGATCGATCTCAAGACCGCCACCGAATACGCCGCCGAGGACGCCGACATCACCCTGCGCCTGTGGGAGCTCTTAAAGGCCGGCCTTGCAGGCAAGGGTCTGTCCACTGTCTACGAGACGCTGGAACGCCCGCTGCCGCAGGTTCTGACCGATATGGAGCTCGCGGGGGTGAAGGTGGATGTGGCCCAGCTCTCGCGTCTGTCGTCGGACTTCGCGCAGAAAATGGCCGAGGCCGAAGAGACCGCCCATAAGCTGGCGGGAACAAAGTTCAATCTGGGCAGCCCCAAGCAGATCGGGGAAATCCTGTTTGGCGAGATGGGCCTGCCCGGCGGCAAGAAAACCAAGTCCGGCGCCTGGTCGACCGACGCCGCCGTGCTCGACGAGCTGGCCGCCCAGGGCCATGACCTGCCCAAGGCGCTTCTGACCTGGCGGCAATTCTCCAAGCTCAAATCCACCTATTCGGACGCCCTGAAAGACGCGATCAATCCGAACACAGGCCGGGTCCATACCAGCTTTTCGCTGGCCGCAACCACCACCGGACGCCTGTCGAGCTCGGAACCCAATCTTCAGAACATCCCCATACGGACAGAGGAAGGCCGCAAGATCCGCGAAGCCTTCACCGCCGAGCCCGGCCATGTCATCGTCGCGGCCGACTATTCCCAGATCGAGTTGCGGCTGCTGGCCCATATCGCGGATGTGGAAGCGCTCAAACAGGCCTTCCGCGAGGGCCAGGACATTCACGCCCTGACGGCGTCCGAAATGTTCGGCGTGCCGCTCGAGAACATGGACCCGACCACGCGCCGGAACGCCAAGGCGATCAATTTCGGCATCATCTACGGCATTTCCGCCTTCGGCCTCGCCAACAATCTCGGCATCGGGCGCGATGAGGCAAAAAGCTATATCGACAGCTATTTCAAGAAGTTCCCGGGCATCAAGGACTATATGGACGCCATGAAGGACGAGGCGAAGGCCAAGGGCTGCGTGAGCACCATCTTCGGCCGCCGCATCCATCTGCCCGGCATCAAGGACAAGAACCCGTCCGTGCGTCAGTTCACGGAACGTCAGGCGATCAATGCTCCCATTCAGGGCGCGGCCGCGGACATCATCCGCCGCGCCATGGTGCGCATGCCGGGCGCGCTCAGCGATGCGGGCCTGAAGACCCGCATGCTGCTGCAGGTGCACGATGAACTGGTGTTTGAAGCGCCCGAGAGCGAGGCCGATCAGGTCATCAGGCTGGTCACCGAAGTGATGAGCACCGCCGCCCTGCCCGCCCAGAACCTGTCCGTGCCGCTGGAAGTGGAAGCCAAGGCCGCCAGCACCTGGGGCCAGGCGCACTAGATCAGCTCAGGCGCAGCGCTTCGCCCGGTCGCAGGGTCAAGACCTCAACGCCGGTCGCGGTGACGGCGACCGTGTGCTCGAACTGGGCGGAAAGCTTTCCATCCCGGGTGACGACCGTCCAGTCATCGTCCTCGGTATAGACGTGTCGGCTGCCCTGATTGAGCATGGGCTCGATTGTGAAGACCATGCCTTCCCGCAAGCGCATGCCGGAGCCGGGCTTGCCATAGTGCAGCACCGACGGCTCTTCATGCATCTCGCGCCCGATGCCGTGACCGCAATACTCGCGCACCACCGAATAGCCGGTCTTCTTGGCGTGCCGTGAAATCGCGTGGCCGACATCCCCGAGATGCGCGCCGGGCCGCACCGCGGCGATGCCCTTCCACATGGCGGCTTCGGTCGCCTTCACCAGACGCCGGGCGGCGGCGGACGGCGTTCCGATCATGTAGGTCTTGCTGGAATCGGCGATAAAGCCGTTCTTTTCCAACGTGATGTCGAGATTGAGGATGTCGCCGTCCCGGATGATCGTCCCGGCATCCGGCATGCCATGGCAGACCACGCTGTTGAGCGAACAGTTCAACACATACTGATAGCCATACTGGCCCAGGCTGGCCGGGCGCGCCTCAAGCGTGTCGACAATGAACCGCTCCACGCAATCATTGACCGCCAGCGTGCTCATCCCTTCGAGCGTCAGCCCGTCCAGCATTTCAAAGACCGACGCCAGAAGCCGTCCCGAATGACGCATCAGCGCGAGCTCGTCCGCTGTCTTGACCATGTCAGGCGACGCTCCGACGCGTCAGATCCAGTTCGGCGGCCTCATACTGCATCCGCACGATCTCGTTGAAGGTCAGGGTGGGATGAGCTTCGGCCAACATGCCGATCTTCAGCCAGAATTCCGCCTGCGCATTGATGGACCGGCACATGGCCTTGCTGCCGCGGCGGATATCTTCGTGCAGCTCATCATCAATTTTCACAATGCCCATCACTAGCCCTCGCGCGAATATATGAAACATATATGTTTCGTATATTCTCTGAAGCGCCGCCGTGCAAGCCCTAGCGCAGCGGATCGAGCGCGCCGCCGACGCTGGTATTGACGCGGAACCAGCCGGGGATGGCGTAGCGGGTCGCCAGCGACCGGCGCACCTCGTGCGGGATGACTTCGGACAGCATCAGCACCAGCCCGCCGCCTTCCGGCTCCAGCTCCGCCACAGGCGGCACGTCATCAAGCCGGCTCATATCCGGGCGACCGTGTTCATCCAGCGGTGCATGCTCCCACACAGCCAGCTGGCCGCCATCCGCGCTTGCCCAGTCTCTGTTCAGATACGCCACCATGGACACCACACGCGCGCGTTCGGCCCGGCGCCCGGCAAAGGCGCCTGCGCTGGCGGTGGGCAGGGTGAAGGCGTCCATATGGCGCGCGTAAAACCCGCCCGGCGGATAGACGGCGAAGTGCGCCTCGAATTCGAACAGGCCCAGGAACAGGCGGCGGTTCATCGCGATGCGCAGGGCGTCCGCGCCTTCCATGAAGCGCTGCTGCGCCGCGCTGGCGCCATCAAGCCAGGCGATATGGGTCTTGCGGATGGACAGCGCCTTCGTCTCGTTCTGCGCCCGCCCGACCCGCCCCATATGGGTCTCGCCCGCCTCTTCCAGCGCTTCAGCTTCCAGACGCAGGGCCGCGACCAGCTCGGGATCAAGCGCAGCGGGCGCATGGGCCCAGCCGCGCGTTTCCAGATCCGCAAGCAGGCTGGCGGTCAGATTGTCAGAGAAGAATGGCTTCGGGCAGACGACAGCGTCCAAATCCGGCGGCTCCGTTCAAAAGGTGCGCGCTTTTGAACCCGGAACCCCGTCTTGGCAAGTCAATTCTGAAAGCTGCAGCCTAGCCCAGAAGAAGCGCATGAAGCGCCGCAACGCTCTCGGCATAGGCCGGGGCCTTCGCCCGGACGGGCGCGCGCAGGGCGACGCCGCCAAAGCCGATAAAGCTGTCCGCCGCGCCCTTGTCGAAGGCCTCGTAATCGGTCATCCCATCGCCGACCATGATGGCCAGCGGCTTGCCGAACAGGGTCTTGAGAGAGGCCACGACCGGCGCCTTTCCGCCCGAACGCGACAGCGGATTCTGGCGATCGTATCCGATAACCTCATCCCCCTCATAGACGAACCGGTTGGCGCGGATTTCGCCATTGGCGAAGCCGAGATCGGAGAGCGCAGGCTCGACCAGGTCCACAAATCCGCCCGACACCGCCGCCACGTCATTACCGCGCGTGCGCAGGGCGTTCAGAAGCTCGACCATGCCCTCTGTCAGCTGGGTCCGAAGCCGCTCCCGCGCGGCCTCGACCGCCGGGCGCGTCAGTCCGGCGATCGCCAGACGCTGTTCAAGCGAGCTTCTGAAATCGAGCTGGCCGGCCATGCCCTGATCGGTCAGCGCCTTCAGTCGCGCCGTCCGCTCCGCGCCATCAGGCGCGCTCGAGAGCGCATGCTCGACGGCGAAGTCGAGGCTCTCGACCTTCAACAGCGTGGAATCCACGTCAAAGACAATCAGCCGGCTCATCTTGCCCTCGTGCTTGCAAGGCCAGCGATGTACGGCAAGCGCGCCGGACTGGCCAGAGCCGGGCGGCAGAAAGCGGTGGAAGAGTGCGGCGCAATCGTGTCGCCACAGCAGCGGACTTCGCTTATGAAGGCGCGATGACCCAGACCCGCTTTGACATTTTCCTCGCCTGCCCGCCCGGGCTTGAATCCGCCCTGGCCAGCGAGCTGGCCGAGAACGGTTTCGCCAAATGCCGCCCCGAACAGGGCGGCGTCACCATCAAGGGCGGCTGGGCGGAGGTCTGGCGGGCGAACCTCCAGATCCGGGGCGCCACACGGGTGCTGGCGGTGCTGGACCGGTTCAAGTGTCAGCATCTGAACCAGCTTGAGCAGCTGGCGCGCCAGACGCCCTGGCCAGAGCTTTTTCATGCGGGCACGCCGGTCAAGGTCGAGGCGAGTTGCCGCAAGTCGCGAATCTATCATGACGGCGCCGCCGCCGAGCGCGTGGCGAACGCCATCGCCCGTACGGCGCTGGTGGCGATCCGCGACGATGCGGAGATCACCGTGCGCGTACGCATTGATCATGACGTGGTGACCCTGAGCGTGGATTCCTCTGGCGAGCCCTTGCACAAGCGCGGATACAAGCAGGCCGTCGCCAAGGCGCCCCTGCGCGAGACAATGGCGGCGCTCCTGCTGCGCGAGATGGGCTATGACGGCCGCGCACCGCTGCTGGATCCGGTGTGCGGCTCGGGAACCTTCGTGATCGAGGCCGCCCAGCTGGCGGCGGGGCTGGCGCCCGGACGCGCGCGCGGCTTCGCCTTTGAACGCTTCGCCAGTTTTGACCGCGACGCCTTCATGGCGTTGCGCAACCGCGCGCCCCATGCCCGCTCAGACGCGCCCTGTTTCGGCTTTGACCGCGACCCCGGCGCCGTACGCATGGCGAAAGAGAACGCCGAACGGGCTGAAGTGTCTGACCGTGTCACGTTCAGCGAAAGAGGTCTGAAAGACCTCAAGCGTCCCGATTGCGCGCCCGGCTGGGTGGTCGCCAATCCGCCCTATGGCGCCCGGGTCGGAGACAAGTCCGCCGTCTTCGGGGTCTACAAGACCTTTGGCGCGGTGATGCGCGACCAGTTCAGCGGCTGGCGCGCCGCCTTCATCACCACCGATGAGAAGATGGCGAAGGCGACCGGGCTCGCCTTTGAACGGACGAGCGCGCCCATCGACCATGGCGGCCTGAAGATCCGTCTCCACGTGACCGGGGAATTGAAATAGCGCTATTGCGCCGCGTAGACCGCGCGCGCCAGGGCGCTCTCGACGATCGGACGCAGGGCCTTGGCCAGCGCCTCATACCCCTCCGCCGAAGCCGGTTTCTGGATCAGGCAGGCGACATTGGCGAAGGTATCAAGCTCGGGGTGGGTGGACCGGTCTCCGCTGAAGACGATGATCGGGATTTCCCGCAAGACATCGTCAGACAACATCCACTCAATGAGTGTGGCGCCTGACCCGTCTGCAAGCTTGAGGTCCACCATCACGCAAGCAATGTCGGTGCTCTGCTCGAGTTGAGCGCGGGCGTTATGCAGGGAGTCCACTTGCGAAACCTGCCCGCCATAGGGCAGATCTGACAGATAGCGTCCGACCAGAAAAGCGTCTTGCGGATCATCTTCCACCAGCAAGAGCCGGGGCGTGTAATGTGTCATTCCATCACCCCTTTTCATTCCCACGACGGGTTATAAAGGACAATACACGCTATCCGCGCACGCCTATGCTTGCGTGTCAACCTTTGATTAATATTAACAATTCGGATTCAGTTTTTACACTCACCCAGGCGCCACACCCGCTGCGCTGTCATGATTGAACTTGTCCGCAGAGCAAGTTAAACAGAGCGCCCTATCAGGCACCCATAGCTCAGCTGGATAGAGCGCTGCCCTCCGAAGGCAGAGGTCTGAGGTTCGAATCCTCATGGGTGCGCCATTTTCCCGGAATATTCTCGTTGAATGTGCGGACGGGCGTTCGCCCAATCGAGCCCTCGAGGCGCGGCGTCAGAGCGCTTTCGCTTGTCCGGGGACGTATTTGCAAGCGCTCGCGGGCTCGCGGACCCACCCCGCGTACCCGCCCGACCCTGTCCCGAGCCTGAAATCCGGCCCGCCCCGCGCCGCCGGAGTTGTTGAAATTGTGCAGGTGCGGTAAACCCTGTGACAGGCACAGCGTGAGGGGGATCAGATGCGCGTAGCGATGATCGGGACTGGATATGTGGGTCTGGTTTCGGGGGCG
>NZ_DJIQ01000033.1:10578-10936 GCF_002433705.1 Oceanicaulis sp. UBA6590 | reverse complement strand
TGCTTGCGCGCTTCCGTGCTGCGGTGCACAAAGTCGCCGATTTCAGCCGCATCGAGGGCTGATGAATTATTGCTCCATGGACCGTGGTCCATGTGGTCCAAGTTGTAGGGATTGCCTTGATGAGTAACGACACGGTCTTCACCTTCGGCGGAAACGCGCCGCATACGAATGCAAGGCAGAAGGACAAGACCGTGACCGGCGGCAAGGGCGCCAACCTCGCCGAAATGGCGAGCATCGGCCTGCCGGTCCCGCCGGGCTTCACCATCGCGACCGAGGAATGCCTCACCTATCTCGCCGGCGGCAGCGACTTCACCGCCAAGCTGCGCAGCGATGTCGCCGCCGCGCTGAACCATGTCGA
>NZ_DJIQ01000033.1:0-10175 GCF_002433705.1 Oceanicaulis sp. UBA6590 | reverse complement strand
GTGTCGATGCCCGGCATGATGGATACCGTGCTCAACCTCGGCCTCAACGACGACACCGTCGCCGGGCTGGCCAACACCAGCGGCGATGAACGCTTCGCCTGGGACAGCTACCGCCGGTTCATCCAGATGTATGGCGATGTCGTGCTCGGCGTCGATCACGGCCTGTTCGAGGAAGCGCTCGAAATCGCCAAGGAAGACCAGGGCTATTACGCCGATACCGAGCTGAGCGCCGAAGAATGGAAGGTGCTGGTCGCCGAATACAAGGCGATCGTCGAGCGCGAGCTCGGCTCGCCGTTCCCGCAGGACCCTATCGAGCAGCTATGGGGCGCGATCAGCGCCGTGTTCGACAGCTGGGATACCGAGCGCGCCAAGATCTACCGCCGCCTCAACGACATCCCGCATGACATGGGCACCGCGGTCAATGTGCAGGCGATGGTGTTCGGCAATATGGGCGACACCTCGGCCACGGGCGTCGCGTTCACCCGCGACCCGTCCACCGGCGAGAAGGGCTATTACGGCGAGTTCCTGATCAACGCCCAGGGCGAGGACGTGGTGGCGGGCATCCGCACGCCACAATGCCTGACAGAAGCCATGCGCAAGAAGATGGACGACCATCTGCCGTCCATGGAAACCGCCATGCCGGACGTGTTCGCCCAGCTGTGCGAGGTTTTCGACAATCTCGAGAACCATTATCGCGACATGCAGGACATTGAGTTCACGGTCGAGCAGGGCCGTTTGTGGATGCTGCAGACCCGCAACGGCAAGCGCACCACCAAGGCGGCGCTGAAGATCGCCGTTGAGATGGTCGCCGAGGGCCTGATCAGCGAGGACGAGGCCGTCCTGCGCGTCGATCCGACCCAGCTTGATCAGCTGCTGCACCCCACCATTGATGAAAGCTATACCCGCGACGTGCTGGCCAAGGGCCTGCCCGCCAGCCCCGGCGCGGCCTCTGGCGCGGTGGTGTTTGACGCGGACGAAGCCGAGACCCGTGCGTCGCAGGGTGAGAAAGTCATTCTGGTGCGCGTCGAGACCAGCCCGGAAGACATTCACGGCATGCACGCCGCCCAGGCCATCGTCACCGCCCGCGGCGGCATGACCAGCCACGCCGCCGTCGTGGCGCGCGGCATGGGCCGTCCCTGCGTCTCCGGCGCCGGCGAGATCCGCATCGACAATGAAGCGCGTAGCTTCACCGCGCGGGGCCGTGTGGTGAAGGATGGCGACATCATCACCGTGGACGGCGCCACCGGTGAAGTGCTGATGGGCGAAGCGCCCATGATCAAGCCGGAAATGACCGGCGATTTCGCGGCGCTTATGACCTGGGCCGACAAGGCGCGCCGCATGAAGGTGCGCGCCAACGCCGAAACGCCTGCCGATGTCCAGACCGCCAAGGAGTTCGGCGCGGAAGGCATCGGCCTGTGCCGCACCGAGCACATGTTCTTTGACGCCGACCGCATTGCGGCGGTGCGCGAGATGATCCTGGCCGAAGACCAGACCGGCCGCATCGCGGCGCTGGCCAAGATCCTGCCCATGCAGCGTGACGATTTCGCGGAAATCTTCCGCATCATGGAAGACCGTCCGTGCACCATCCGCCTCTTGGACCCGCCGCTCCATGAATTCCTGCCGCACACCGAAGAGGATGTGCAGGCGGTGGCCGATGCGACGGGCCTGCCCGCCCAGGGCCTTTGGGAACGCGCCAAGGATCTGTCGGAATCCAACCCCATGCTGGGCCATCGCGGCTGTCGCCTGGGGATCACCTTCCCCGAAATCTACGAGATGCAGGCCCGCGCCATCTTTGAAGCGCAGGCGCTGGTGGAAAAGGAAACCGGCGTCAAACCGGTCGCCGAGGTGATGATCCCGCTCGTGGCCACTGCGAAAGAACTCGAAATCCTGAAGGTCCGCGTCGAGGCTGTTGCTGACGAGGTTGATCGCGAGACCGGCAAGCGCCCGCAATACCTGATCGGCACCATGATCGAACTACCGCGCGCCGCGCTGCGCGCCGGTGACATTGCCGAGCATGGCGAGTTCTTCTCTTTCGGCACCAACGATCTGACCCAGACCACGTTCGGCCTGTCGCGCGATGACGCGGGCAAATTCCTGAGCGAGTATCTGGAAGCGGGCATTTTCGAGAAAGACCCGTTCGTCTCCCTCGATCAGGACGGCGTCGGGGATCTCGTTAAGATCGCCGCCGAGCGCGGTCGCGCCGCCCGTCCCGGTTTGAAACTGGGGATTTGCGGCGAGCATGGCGGGGACCCCGCCTCGATCCGCTTCTGCGAATCGGCCGGGCTCGATTATGTGTCCTGTTCGCCATACCGGGTGCCGATTGCGCGTCTGGCGGCGGCGCAGGCCGTTCTCAAAAGCGGTGATTGAACGGCGCGCTAAGTCATTGTGAGATCAACAAGGAACCGTCTCTGCTCTTGCAGGGGCGGTTTCGCGCCTTATTTCGGGCATAGTCGATCCTTATTGACCCCGGCTTCATCCAAGCCCACCACTTAGACGGTGAGCGCGTTCAGGACACTCATTCATGGTCCTGATCTTGCTGATGGCGCTGCGTCCCTGATTGAGGGCGAGCCCCTTGGAGTTTTGTGAACTTGACGGTTACGACTCTTCTCCTTCGCGCCAAGAGCGCCCTGGCCGGTTTCGGCGTGCTGGCGGCGTTCGCTGTCATCGCGCTGGGCGTGAGCCTGGCCCCGGAACGGGCGCAAGAGCAGGACGAGGCCGGCGATCTTCGCGAACTGGCGCTGGAATTCCTGGAATTCGAACAGAGCCGGACCCCGCAGAGCGCCGACACGCCCTTCACCTTCGCCAGCTTCGAGATCGATTCCGATCCCGTGGAGGGCGCCGTGCTGGTTCAGCGCGCCATCGACAGCGTCGGTGCGCTCAATCTCAATGAGCTCGACGCCGCCCGCAACGCCGCGCGTGAGCGTCGCTGTCTGGCCGAAGCCATCTATTACGAAGCGCGCAGCGAGACGCTGGCGGGCCAGATGGCGGTGGCCGAAGTGGTGATCAACCGCTCGCTGCATCGCGCCTATCCGAACACGATCTGCGGCGTGGTCTATCAGGGCGCCGAGCGCTCGACGGGCTGCCAGTTCACCTTCACCTGCGACGGCTCGATGGCTGTCGCGCCCTATGGTCGAGGCTGGGAGCGGGCGCAAAACGTGGCCGACCATGCCCTGATGGGCTTTGCCCGTCCAGTGACCAACCGCGCGACGCACTATCACACCACGGCGGTCGACCCGCACTGGAATGATACGCTGGTGCGAACCCGGCGCATCGGCTCGCATGTCTTCTACCGCTTCCCCAATCGCTCTGAGCGACGCCTGCTCGCCGAGCGTGAAGCCTGACGATGAAAAGGCCGCCCGATGGGCGGCCTTTTGGATTGCGGATCCATGGCCTGATCGCCTGAAGGGCGATAGAGTTCTCCCTATGGGGGAGCGATCATGATCCATGCCGAGGCGCTGGCGCCCATCGAGATGTTCCTGAACCGGATCGGATTGCCCGTGACGCGATCGGCGCTGTCAGAGGACAGCTTCCTGCCCGGCGTGGTGATCAAGAAGGGCGCTCTGGTCGTCGATCCCGAGCGTCTGGGCTCGCCTGGCGACATCCTGCATGAGGCGGGGCATCTGGCTGTCGCTCCGGGGCGTTTACGCAATCATCTCGACGGTAATATCGACGCCTGCGCCGCCGCCCTGATCGCGGACCCGAAGCTTGGCGTTACTGACGCGGAGGCCGCCCAGATCGCCCGCACCGAACCGCAAGCCATCGCCTGGTCCTATGCCGCGGCCCTGGCGGCGGGCGTGTCGCCCGCGTGCGTGTTCTGGGAGCAAGGCTATGGCGGCCAGCATGGCGGTGCGCCGCAGCTGGTGATGATGCAGGTGGCGCAGGGCTTCTTCCCTGGCGTTCAGGGGCTTGTTCGAGCTGAGCTGTGCTCGGCCCCGCCGCCCTTTGGCGATCCGGCCGATCCAGGCCCCTTTCCGCAGATGAAGCGCTGGCTGGCGGCCTAGCGCTCGTCGAGCCCCAGATCGAAATTGGGCGCGGAATGGGTCAGGGCGCCAACGCTGATCACATCGACGCCGGTTTCCGCGATGGCGCGGACAGTCTCCAGATTGACCCCGCCCGAGGCTTCCAGATTGGCGCGGCCATCGGTCAGAAGCACTGCGGCGCGCAGATCGTCCAGGCTGAAATTATCGAGCAGCACGCTCTCCGCGCCCGCGGAGAGGGCCTCTTCCAATTGGTCAAGCCGATCCACCTCGACCGCGACGCGGGTCATGTGACCGGCGAAAACGCGGGCGCGTTTCACCGCTTCCCCGACCGAGCCGCACACGGCCACATGGTTATCCTTGATCAGGATGGCGTCATCGAGGCCGTAGCGGTGATAGCTGCCGCCGCCCGCGCGCACCGCCTGCAATTCGACTGCGCGCAGGCCCGGCGTGGTTTTGCGGGTGTGCGCGATGACTGCGCCCGTGTCCGCGATGGCGGTGACATACTGGCGGGTAAGCGTGGCGATGCCGCTCATCCGCCCGAGAAAATTGAGCGCCGGGCGTTCCGCCGTGAGGATGCCGAGCGCTGGCCCTTCGACAATCGCGACTATATCGCCCTTTTCAAGAATATCGCCATCACGCTTGCGCCAGGTGACGGCGATATCGCGATCCACCTGATCAAAACAGGCGTCGGCGGCCTGCCGGCCGGCCAGCACGCCATTGGCGCGGCTTGCGATCACGAAGCTGGCGTTCCTGTCGGCCGGGATGGTCGCAAGCGAGGTGACATCGCCGCGTCCGCCCAGATCTTCCTCGAGCGCACGGGTGACGAGCGCGTGGATGATGTGGCGCGGCAGGGCAGGGGTCATGTCAGGCGGCTCCGGCTTGGCGCAGCTTGGCCTGCGCCGGGTAGAGGTCAGCAAGTTTCAGGCGGGTATGGCCGCCCCGGGGGGCGGTGTGCGGGAAATCCGTGCGGCTGTGCCCGCCCCGGCTTTCCTCGCGCGCCAGCGCGCCCTGGGTCAGAAAGCGCGCGGCGACCAGGGCCGGCGCAGCGCCGTGCTCGGCTTCCAACGCGTGAATCAGGGTGGAGAGCGCACTCAGCCCCTCCGCATCGCGGATGACGCCGGCGTGCGCGCTGATGTTGGCGCGCAGGGTCTGCAGGGCGCTGTGAGGCAGGGCGGGCGGGGCCTTGGCCTCTCCGGTCTTCACCGTGCGGGTGGGCGCGCGCCTGATGGCGTCCGCGGCGCGATGGCCAAAGACCAGACCTTCCAGCAATGAGTTGGACGCCAGACGGTTCGCTCCATGAACGCCCGTGGAGGCGCATTCACCCACCGCCCACAGGCCCGGCACGCCGGTAAAGCCATCAAGATCGGTTTCCACCCCGCCCATATGATAGTGGGCGGCCGGGGCGACCGGGATCGGATCGGTGCGCGGATCAACGCCGCCGCTCATGCAGGCTGCGAAGACCGCCGGGAAATGGTCAGGAAACGCCGCGCCCACCGCCTCGCGGGCATCGAGATAGGCGCCCGCGCCCGACAGGTTCTGCGCATGAACGGCGCGGGCGACCACGTCGCGCGACGCCAGCTCGGCCAGCTCATGCACATCGTTCATGAACCGATGGCCGTTGCGGTCAATCAGTACTGCGCCTTCCCCGCGCAGGGCTTCAGTGGCCAGCGGCGCCGGGTCGCGGCCAATATCAATGGCGGTGGGGTGAAACTGGACAAATTCGGGATCACGGATCACCGCGCCCAGCTGGGCCGCCATCACCATGGCCTGCCCCTGGCTGGTCCAGGGCGTGGTGGTGACCGCATAAAGCCCGCCAATAGAGCCCGTGGCGAGCACGGTATGGCTTGCTTCGATCGGGTGCAGCCTGCCTTCAGGATCCCGCGCCAGAACACCGGCGCAGCCCCTGGCCTGATCGGGCAGCAGCGCCTCTGCGCGCCAGCCGTCCCGGATCTCGATATGGTCGGCCTCGCGCACGGCGGTAATCAGAGCGGCGAGAATGCCCGCTCCTGCCTGATCACCCTTCATCCGGGCGACGCGGGCGACCGAGTGCGCGGCCTCGCGCGACAAGGACCAGCCGCCAGTTTCCGTGCGTTCAAACCCGGCGCCGATGTCAAAGAGGGCGCGGACTTCGCTGGCCCCTGCGCTCGCCAGCACCATGGCGGCGGTCTCATCCACCAGCCCGGCGCCCGCCATCACCGTATCGCGGGCATGCAGCGCCGCGCTGTCATCAGGGCCAAGCGCCGCCGCCACCCCGCCCTGCGCCCAGCCGGTCGAGGAGCCATCCCCCAGGGTGGAGCCCGTCAGCAGGACGACGGGATGGGGCGCGGCCTTCAAGGCCGTCCACAACCCGGCGATCCCGGCGCCGACAATGAGGATGGGGTGGGTCAAAGCATCACCACAGAAGAAAACGCCCGCCGGAGCGGGCGCTTGTCATTATCAGATCGCCACATAAGGCACGTTGGCCAGCGGTTTGCCGGTGTCAAAGCTCGGCGGATTGTCAGCCTTGGGCAGGTCCAGCATGGCTTGCAGGCTGGCCTTGGCTTTCTCCGCGATCACCGGATCGACCTCGACCTCGTGTTTCATGTCGCGCAGCGCTTCATAGATATTGGTCAGGCTGATGCGCTTCATGTGCGGGCACAGATTGCAGGGCTTGATGAACTGAACGCCGGGGTTCTCGACGGCGACATTGTCGCTCATCGAACACTCGGTGATCAGGATCGCCTTTTTTGGCGCCTTGTCCTTGACATAGGCGGCCATCGCCCCGGTGGAGCCGGCGAAATCTGCCGCGGCCATCACTTCGGGCGGGCATTCGGGGTGGGTGATGATCACCGCTTCGGGGTGCGCGTCTCGCAGATCCTGAATATCCTGCGGCGTGAACTGCTCGTGCACTTCGCACTCGCCTTGCCAGGTCAGGATCTTGATGCCGGTCTGGGCGGCGACGTTTTTCGCCAGATACTGATCGGGGATCATGATGACCGTATCGGTGTTCCACTGCTTGGCCACAGCCTCGACCACCTGGACGGCGTTCGAGCTGGTGCAGCAGATATCCGAATAGGCCTTCACCTCGGCGGACGTGTTCACATAGGTGACGATGGGATAGTCGGGATAGGCCGCCTTGATCGCCTGCACGTCCGCGCCGGTGATGGAGCTCGCGAGCGAGCAACCCGCTTCCATGTCGGGGATCAGCACGGTCTTGTTCGGCGACAGGATCTTGGCGGTTTCGGCCATGAAATGCACGCCGGCCTGCAGAATGATGTCTTCTTCCGCTTCGGCGGCGACCTGGGCGAGTTTCAGGGAATCCCCGGTAATATCGCCGACGCAGTTGAAGATTTCCGGCGTCATGTAGTTGTGCGCCAGGATGGTCGCGCCACGCAGGGCCTTGAGCTGGTTGATGGCGTCGATCAGCGGCGCGAAGGCCGGCCATTCCATCGGGGTGACCACGTCCTTGACGCGCGCATAGAGATGATCCGTGCGCGCCTTGACGGCGTCGTCATACACAAGCGCGCTCGCCTCGGGCCAGATTCGCTCGGCGGCGTCCTTACCGGTTTCAGTCCAGCTCATGCCGTCCATGGTCGTCCTCCTTCAGCCCTCTTATGTGCAGACTTATGCTCGATATGAGCATTTCAAGGGCCTTAAACGACGGCGATCACTCGAAGGTGTCGCCGACCTTTTGCTCTACATGAGCCTAAGTGGGGGCGAATATACGCCGATGAAAGGGGGTGGCAAGTTGAAACTTTCATGACGGGTCATGATGGCGGAACACGGCCTCGGGCAGGCCCGAACTCAGCCCTCTGCTCATGAATTGCGAAAAGATTACTGAGTGTTAATAAAGGGTGGCCGCTGAAGCGATTGAGACAGCTCCGGACTTCCTTCATAGCTGGTCGCCTAGGGGCTTGATCAGAGCGTCTACACCTCAGCACGTTGTCGAAGGGCGCAGTCAGTTCTCGGATGTCTACAGCTCAAGCCTTTGAACACGCACGCGCCTTGCATGCAGCGGGACGCCTTCAGGACGCAATCGAAGGCTATTCCGCCTTGCTTGAGCGGCTCGCGGACACGGGTTTCCTGCACTTCTTCAGGGGACAGGCCGCTTATGGGCTTGGACGGCTTGAAGAGGCGGAAGCAGACTTCCGCGCCCAGCTTGCTCTGACGCCCGAGCATCCTCAAACCCTTGAATATCTGGGAGACGCGCAGAGAAATCTGGGACGACTGGACGAGGCCTTCGAGACCTATGAGGCGCTGAGCCGTCTGGCGCCCGAGAATGCAGACGCCTTCTTCCGGGCGGCCCTGGCCCGCAAGACCGTGTCCGAAGACGCGTTCTTCAACCGTCTCGAACGCTTTGTGGACGAAACGCCGCTGACAGCCGAGCGGGCGTCAGCCGGGTTCGGTCTGGCCAAGGCGTTGGGCGATCTGGGGCGCGAGGACCAGCAGATGGAGGTGCTCCATCGCGCGAACGCAGCCCTGCGCCAGAGCTATGCCTTTGACTTGCAGCAGGTCGAGCAGCAGTTCGATCTGATCAAGACCGTATTCTCTGCAGAGGCTCTGGCGAAAGCGGCTCCGATCGAGGTTGAGGCGGCGCCGATCTTCATTGTGGGCATGCCGCGCAGCGGCTCCACCCTGACCGAATCCATTCTGGCCGCCATGCCCGGCGTCACCGCCGGGGGCGAGCTCACCACCCTGTCGGAAACCCTGGGCGCCTATGAACAGGCGGGCGGGCGTGCGGACGCCTTGCCGGGCGCCGTCCCGCAAAACCGTGTCAGCCTTGCGCAGATCTACACGAACGCCGTGCGCCAGCGCTTTCCGGGCGCGGAGCGCTTCACCGACAAGATGCTGGGCAATTTCGCGCTGATCGGCGTGATCCGTCTGATCCTGCCGCGCGCCAGTCTCATCCAGATGCGCCGCAACGGCCTGGACATGGGCTGGTCGATCTACGCCAACCATTTCCTCGGAACCCTGCATCCCTATGCCTATGACCTGGCCGAGCTTGGCGGCTATATCGCGCTGTACGAGGATCTCATGGCGCACTGGCGCGATCTGGCGCCGCAGGCGCTGCATATCCAGTCCTATGAGGCGCTCGTCGGCGACGCCGAGGGCGAGAGCCGGCGAATGGCCGAGTTTTGCGACCTCGACTGGTCGCGCGACTGTCTGGATGTGAACAAGCGTCGCGGCGCGCAATGGACCCGGAGTTCCGATCAGGTCCGCAATCCCATTCACATGGCGGGCGTGGGCCGGGGACAGGCGCGCGCCGAGGCGCTGTCCGCATTCACGGACGGTTACGAATCCTGGCGGGAAAGACTGGCGAAGAAGGCGCGCTAGCCGCTTTCCTTGGCGCGGGGAATGGACAGGCCGAGGGCGGCGCCCGCGGTCAGGTTCTCGCGGGCGAACCGGTAAAGCTCGGCCGGGCGACCGCCGGTCTGGCTTTCCACCCGGCCTGTTCCTGCGACGAAGCCGGCCCGATCCAGCGCGCGGCGGAAATTCTGCTTGTGCAGGGGGAAGCCGGAGACCGATTCCACAACGCGCTGCAGGTCCGACAGAGTGAAGCTGTCGCTCATCAGTTCAAACACAACGGGGCGGTATTTGATCTTGCCGCGCAGACGCGAGAGCGCCGTCGCCAGGATGCGGCGATGGTCCGACGCCATGGCGACGCCCATGCCGTCCGGCGCGGCGTTCGGCTCGCCGCGGTCGCGGGCGGCCTCTGCGACGAGGCCTGCCTCATACAGCAGCTCATAACGATCGAGCGCGCGCTCTTCATTCCACAGGGCGCCATCCAGACCGAAAGTGGCGCGGACGCGATCAAAGCGCGCGGCGCGACGACCGGGCGCGGCGGCTTCATCACACCAGGAGCGCAAGGCTGGCTCTATGACCCGGGTCAGGATGGCGGGACGGCCGCAGCGATGATCTTCCCAGGGGAAGAAACGCGTCCAGCTGTCCCAATGCGCTTCAGTATTGTTCAGCGGGCGAGCGTCCGGCGTCAGGCCCAGATACCCCACGGACAGCACCCGCGCATCCTGCGCGCCCGCCAGCGCGGCCAGCGGCGCCTCGCGGCCCCGGTCGCCGAATGTGTAGAGCTGTTCCACATAGCCGAGTTCAAACCCGGTCTGGTCCCGCACCCATTCGCGCAGGCCGATCTCGAAAGTGCGGTGGGCGCTGGGGTCGAAGGGACCGAAGGGCAGGGCCGGCTCCCCCCCCCCCCCCCCC
>NZ_DJIQ01000023.1:1570-17658 GCF_002433705.1 Oceanicaulis sp. UBA6590 | reverse complement strand
GAACTCCTCGATTTCGATCTGGCGCTGCAAAAGCGGAATCAGCGCCACCGCGACCCGCATTTCCTGCATCTCGGCGAAGGGCTCCTCGCCAAAGCCTTCGGCATTGGCGATGCGGGCGTCATTGGCGCGCACCTGAAGCTGGGGCAGCACCTGCAAGCGGATATCGCCGGCCAGCGTCACCTCCCGGCCCAGAGCCTCCTGCGCCGCGGTCTCGGTGCGCTCGCGGATCAGGTCCGTGGGGATCAGGGCGGGCGCCAGTACGGCGACGCCGATCACGAGAATGACAAGAACCAGAAGAGCGATAAGCAGACGGCGCATGAAGGTGTCTCCCGAGAGCGCGGTAGGGCGGCGGCGACGAGGCTGAGCTTGCGGAATTCCCGCGATCAGCGACAATGATTTACCATATCGCTCAACCAGACCCCAGCCGGTAAGGGAGGGAGAGGGCGATTTGATGGCGAAGCGCCAAAAAGCTGGAACAGGGGACGATCCATGACCGAAGACGAACTCAACGCACTGCCGCGCGTCACCATGGGCCGGCGTGAATTGCTGGTGGGCCTGGCGGCTGGAACCGTATTCCCGCTCGCCGGGTGTGCGACGGATGGCGGCGGGCTGGGCGCGGCGCTGGTCTCGGACGCCCAGATCATGCAGGCCTCCCAGGCGGCCTGGGAGCAGGCGCGCCAGCAGGAAACCATCAGCCGGGACCGGACACTGAACAACACTGTCCGCCGCGTCGGGCAACGCATCGTGCCCGCCTCGGGTCTGACCCAGTATGAGTGGGAATTCGTGGTCTTCGATTCAGATCAGCAGAACGCCTGGGTCCTGCCCGGCGGCAAGGTCGCTTTCTATCGCGGCATCCTTGAGACTATGAGCAATGATGACCAGGTAGCCACCGTGATGGGCCATGAAGTGGCGCATCTCAGCCGTAATCACGCCGCCCAGCGGGCGCGCCAGCAAGCGACGGCCGGCCTCGGGCTCGCTGTGGTCAATGCCGGGCTCGGGGCGGCCAACGTGCAGAATCTCGACACCTGGTCGGGCATTCTGGGCACGGGCGTGACCTATGGCGTGCTGCTGCCCTATTCGCGTCAGCATGAACTGGAAGCCGATATCCTGGGCGTCGATTACATGGCCCGGGCCGGCTATCGCCCGTCCGAGGCGCTGGAGTTCTGGCGCGCCAAATCGGCCCAGAACGCCCGTCGCCCGGTGGAGTTCATGTCGACCCACCCGTCTGACGCCACGCGCATTGAAAATCTGCAGCGTCACATTGCTGAACAAGGCTATGCCTAGGGCGCTGAGCACGGGTGCGCAAAGCGCAGAAACGGGTCTTGCGCGCCGTCGCGCCCGGCGCTAGTTTCCGCGCCCTGTCGTGAGGGCTCCCGCCCCGACAGGGCGCAAAGCGTGCCGCCTTAGCTCAGTTGGTTAGAGCGCTAGATTGTGGATCTAGAGGTCCCCCGTTCGAACCGGGGAGGCGGTACCATCTTCCTTTCAAGACAGGATGGAGCCTTCAGACGCGGCTTTCGCGTGTGGGGCGAATTGTGATTCTCAAACCCTTGTTCTGCTGGGGGTTATCGAGTTGCTCCACAGGTTCCGCCCAAATCGTTAACGCGAGGTCTTGTTAGTTCGGCGTTTTCCGACACCATATTTTCCTTAAGCGAATCTCCAGCCATGAGGCGGATATGGGACGGTTGAGTTCAGGCGGCGCCCAGTTTGTGATCATCGAGAATGATCCGATCTATTCGGACTCGGATCTCGATCGGATTTCCGCTCGGCATGACATCAAGACCCTTCATCGCGGCGCACTCAAGCGGGTGCTGGAGGAGGCCGGGCGGGTCTATCTCGACCAGATGCAGCTCAGCGGGCGCCCCACCCAGACCATTCGCCTGCGCCAGGATCTGCGCAAGGGATTATGCCTGCTTTCTGAACTGATCGAGCTCGTGCCGGACATGCACGAGGCTGGCCCCGCCGGCGCGGATTCCGCCCATGCCGCGGCCCTGCGCGAAGGCGACCGCCAGGTGAAGTCCGCCGCGAAAACCTCTCTCGCTCTGCTCGCGGACGCGCCCTCGACCCTGACCTATCTGCGCGATGTCTACGAAGCGGCGCTGGAGAGTGCGGCTCGGGGCGCCCGTGGAGCGCCCGAACGCACGCGCACTCTTGATCGCTGGCGCAGCCCGATCATCGAATTCTACACGCGCACGCTGGGCCGGTCCTGGATGGATACGGGCACCGAGCATGACGGCGAGCGTTTCATCCGCGATTGCCTCGCCGTGCTTGAAGACGGCGCCGCGCGTGTCGAGCAGGAAGAACGCGCGTCCGAAGCGGCGAGCTAGGCTCTGACTGCACCTGGAAGCTGACCGCTGCTAGCGGCTGTCACCGTCGGCGCCGGCTTCGGCGCGCGCCTCGATCAGGGCGCGGGCGGCGTCGGCGTCCTCCACCTCCTCGATCGTGGAGATGCGGCAACGCCCGCCATCCGGCACGACCACATACTCAAGGCTCGCATTGCAGATCCGGGTGCGTTCGGGAAAGCTGAGGCCCACCTGCATGCCGCGTTCAAGCCCGTAGCAGGAGCGCCTCGTGGTCACGAGATAGTGTCGGCTGGCTCCGCTATTGAGCAGCAGATGCTGGTCATCCAGCGTCGAATAGCCGTTGATGTTCATGATGCGGACGCAGTCGCGTGTGGTTTCGTCAGCGTCCTGGGCCCGGGCCTGTTCAGGCGCGGTCAGCGCGGCGGAGAGCGCGACCCATGCACACAGGGCCGATACGGTTGCAGCTTGCACCATGGCTATGCCTTTCATGTCGGAGTACATCAAACGCGCTGATGTCTTCACGCCCTACGGGATGACCCGCCCCATGCCCGCTCGCAGTCTAGCCCAGAACCTTCCCGATCGCACCCTGATCGTTGGGGGCGGCGCGGTCGGACTGGCCTGCGCCTGGGCGCTGGCGAGTGCGGGCGCACGTGTGACTGTCCTTGAAGCCGCGCAGGTCGGGCGCGGCGCCCTCTGGGCCTCTGGCGGAATGCTGGCGGCCGGATTCGAGGCCTGTTTTGAACTGGAGCCGGGGCATCCGCTCGCCGATCCCTATGCGGGCTTTCTCAGGCGGTCCCAGAGGCTGTGGGGCGACTGGGCGCCGCAAGTGCAGGCGCTCAGCCCCCATCGCCTGGGCTATGATCAGCGGGGATCGCTGACGCCGGCGTTCCAGCCACAGGACCATGAGCGGCTTGATAGGGCGGAGGTTCTGGCCCGCCGGTTCGGCGTCGTTACGGAGCGTGTGAACGCCCGCACTCTGAGCCAGATTGAACCTGTGCTCGCCCCGGGGCTGGGCGCCCTGGTGTTTCCGCACGATGGCCAGCTTGATAACCGCATCATGGGCCTTGTTCTTGCAGACGCCATTCGCGCCAGGGGCGGCGAAGTCCAGGAAGGAATGCGTGTGGAATCCCTGGTGCGCCAGGGCGGCCGGGTGGTTGGCGTCCGCATGTCGGACGGGGCGGAGCGCCAGGCGGATTGCGTCATCCTGGCCACCGGCGCGGAGCGGTTTGTCGAGCTTGCCGAGGGTGCGCGCATGATCCCCGTGAAAGGGCAGATGGTCCGGTTTGACCTGCCGTCAGGGCAGGCGCCGCGGCGTGTTGTGCGCGGGCTCTCGATCTATCTGGCCGCCAAGTCCGAAGGACGCCTGATCGCCGGCGCCAGTGTTGAGCCCGGCAAGACCAGTCTTGAGACTGATCCTGAGACGCTTGAGCGTCTGGTGAAGGCGGCCCGACAGGCCCTGCCCGGGCTGCAGTCGGCTGATTTCGTGGAGCATTGGGCCGGGCTGCGTCCGCAATCGCGCGATGCCATGCCGGTCGTCGGGGAAGTGACGCCGGGGCTCTATCTGGCCCTGGGCGCCTATCGCAATGGCGTGCTCTCGGCGCCGGGCATGGCCGAACTCATGCTGGAAGCCATGGGCGCGACGCCCCGAAGCGCGACTGCTGACTACTTTTCCCCGCAGCGCCAGGCGCTCAGGTCTTAACGAATGTTTACCACATCGCTGTCATCGTGAACGGGTAACGATTCGCGGTGAGCGCCATGTCCAATCCCATCAATCCTGCGGGCGGCAACGCCTTCACGCCTTCCAGACTGATTGCGCAGGCGGCGGAGCGCACAGGGGCGGATTTCGATTTCCTGATGCGTACGGCGTCTCGCGAAAGCGGTTTTGACGCCGGGGCGCGGGCCGCAACGTCCAGCGCAGCGGGCATGTTCCAGTTCATCGAGCAGACCTGGTTCGCCATGGTCGCCCGCTATGGCGACCAGCATGGCATGGGCGACGCTGCGGCCTCGATCGAACAGAATGCTGACGGACGCTTCCAAATTTCAGATCCGTCTCAAAGAGAGGCCGTGCTCAATCTGCGCTTTGATCCGCAGGCCGCTGCTTTCATGGCGGGCGAGCTGGCGGCGGAAAACGCCTCGCGGATCGAGAGCGCCATTGGCCGCTCTCCGACAAGCGGCGAACTCTATGCTGCGCATTTCCTCGGCGCAGGCGGCGCGATCCGCCTTATCCAGGGTGTGGAATCCAACCCGACCCAAAGGGCTGATCAGCTGTTCCCGAACGCTGCGGCGGCGAACCGTCCAGTGTTTTACGACAATGGGCGGGCGCTGAACGCCGGGGAGCTGATGGAGAAGCTGACGGGTGAAGCGGTCACGCTGACGCGTGAGGTCGCCCAGGTCACGGACGCCTCATCGCCGGTGACGGCCATGGCCTCGTCCTGGGCGCGTTTCGCCCAGGGCGGATATGGCGCGGCGCGGGTAGGCGACGGGGTGCTCTCTCCAGCGGTGGTCGAGATCCTCGCGTCCCTGCGCGCTCCGGAGCGTTCCTCTTCCGAAAGATGAAACGGCGATAAGTCGCGCAACAGGTCGTTAACTTCTTGTTGAGACGCTAGAGGCGCGAACAGACCTAGAATGAGGCTTGTAGTGCCATGACTGTTCAGACCCTTCGTGCGCGACTGACCCGTGACGACATTCAGCGCCTGTCCAGTGCGACAGACTCTGAAGGCCGCGCGCTCGCCGCCCGCAAATTCTGCGCGCGCTTTGCGTCCGTGGACCTGAGTGACGACGAACGCGCCATCGGCGCCGAGGTGGTCCGCCTCCTCGCTGAAGACGCGGCTGAAATGGTGCGCCGTTCCTTGTCGGTGACCTTGCAGCGTTCCACGCATCTGCCCCCGGATGTCGCGCGCAAGCTCGCCAAGGATATGGATTCAATCGCCCTGCCGGTCATCGCCGGATCTCCGGTTCTGAGCGATGACGACCTTGTGGAGATCGTCCGCACTTCCTCGGCGCGGCGTCAGGCGGCCGTAGCGGCCCGGTCCTCGGTGTCGGAAAGCGTGGTTCACGAGCTTGTGGAGCTGGGCGATCGCGAGGCGGTCAAGATCCTGGCGTCCAATAATGGCGCCCGGTTCGACGAGCGCGGCTATGCCTCAGCGCTCAACCGGTTTGATGGCGATGCGGATGTGCTGGACCAGTTCGTCCTGCGCAATGCGCTGCCCGTGAACATCACCGAGAAGCTCATCGCCCACATATCGGACGAGGCGATGCAGAAGCTGGTCAACCGGCATGCCTTGCCGGCCCAGCTGGCTGTCGAGCTGGCGGAAGGCGCGCGTGAGCGGGCGACCGTGGATCTCGTCGAGCAGGCGGGCCTGTCGGACGAGCCGCGCCGTTTCGTGCAGCAATTGCAGATGAATGGCCGGCTGACGCCGTCCCTGATCCTGCGCTCGCTCTTCCGCGGCCATATGAGCTTCTTCGAGCATTGCATGGCCGAACTGACCGGACTGAGCCATGAGAAGGCTTGGCTTCTGGTTCATGACGCCGGCTCTCTGGGGCTTGAGACCCTCTTCAAACGCGCAGGCATGCCCGAACGGATCCTGCCGGTGGCGCGCGCCGCCGTGTCAGCCTGGCATTCGCTTGAAATCGGCCCGAACGGCACGCCGGACATTGTCCGTTTCCGCCGTTTGCTCGCCGAACGCATCCTGACCCAGTTCCAGGGCGTGCCTCAGGCCGAGCTGGATTACATCATGGATCGTCTGGATGCCGACGAGACCGAGCTGAGCCGTCGCCATCTCGCGGCGGCCAGCTAGCGTCCGCAAACCGGGACTTCGACTACAGGAACGATTACGGTCGGCGCGGATCAATCCGCGCCGACAAGCGCCACAACCTGGGTTTCCAGCTCTTCAGCGAGCTGACGACCGACCGGGTCTTCATCAGAACGGATATTCTGGATGAGCGCTGCGCGGATCGAGCTTGCATGGGCGCGAACCAGCGCGATCGGGGCGATCGACCGGCGTTGCTTGGTCTCGATCAGCTTGGCCAGAGAGCCTGAAATCCGCGAAATGATGGGAAATTCATAGGTGGAGCCGAGACCGCGCAGATCATGGGCGCAGGTAAAGAGCATTTCACCGCTCTCGCCCAGCAGACCGTCCTGACTGACTGAATCCATCAGGGCTTCCATCTTGGTGACCTCTTCGGCCAGCCAGTCCTGGAATTGATGCTTGATCTGGCCCAGAGCCATTTCCGCGCGTTCGATCGCTGCCTGGTCAGCAGGCGGCAGTTTGCCGCCCACCTTGGCCTTGAGCATGTTCGGCGGATTGATGATCTCAACCGATTTGTCAGGTTTTGCCATGCTGAGGAGGCTCCGCTTCCCGATCTAACTCTTGACCCCTGAACGCACGCGTCGGTCATCGCCAATGCGCGAATCCATCTTACGGCGCCGATCAGGTCCGAAAAAGCTCTTCGAATCCACAAAACGCCTTGGTTTTCTAAACATCGACGAAATGTGTTGGTAAATGCTTTCCGGACTGAACGGTTTCACCATGAATTCAGTCACGCCAGCGTCTCGCGCGCGTTTCACGCGCTCGGCGTCAGCATAACAGGTCAGCATGAGAATGGGCAGGGTGGCGCACGGACTTTTCGCGGGATTGCGAACCCAGCGCACCAGCTCGATCCCGTCGACAGGCTTCATCTTCCAGTCACAGATGAGCAGGTCCAGATGCTCATGCTGGAGGATATCCATTGCAGCGGGGACATCGCTGGCTTCATAGATTCTTGCAGCGCCCATGGCGTGAAGGATCGTGCGCAATATCCCGCGCAGCGGCGCATTGTCGTCAACAATCAGCACCGTCATGCGATCCAGGGTCAGATAGGCGTCGCTGGGCTTCAAGAGGGGCTCCCTGCCAGTGTGTCCCCACCCTAGCAATCAGTCTTTAATGCCCGGTAAGCCATGGGGTTAGGTGGCGAATTGTTCCAGAAGGATGCGCTCATCCAGAGCGCGGCCCTTGTCAAAGAGCATCGTCAGGGTGTGGCCCGGCGCCTGGCAGATCGTCACCGTTTCCGCGTCGCGGAACTCCTTGTTGTCCGCCACGACCGCCACCGGGCGTTTGCGCGGCTCGAGAATGTCGAAGCGCACCATCGAGGACTGACGCAGTAGCGCGCCGCGCCACCGTCGGGGGCGGAACGCGCTGATGGGGGTCAGCGCCAGCAAGGTGGCGTCCAGCGGCAGGATCGGTCCATGGGCGGAGAAGTTGTAGGCGGTTGATCCGGCGGGCGTGGCCACGAGGACGCCGTCCGCGGCGAGTTCCTCAAGGCGCGTCTTGCCGTCCACGCTGACCCGGATCTTGGCGGTCTGGCGGGTTTCACGCAGCAGCGAGACCTCATTGATCGCGAGAGCTTCAAAGGTCTGTCCGCGCGTATCGCGCACAATGGCGCGCAGGGGGTGGATTTCAGCGCGCTCAGCCTGGCTCAGGCGCTCGATCAGCTCATCCATCCGCGGCTCGTTCATCAGAAAGCCGACAGAGCCGAAATTCATGCCGAAAACCGGTATCTTGCGTCCCATGACCGAATGCAGGGCGTCGAGCATGACGCCATCCCCGCCCAAGGCGATCAGCACGTCGGCGTCCAGCAAATCCACTTCGCCATAGCGTTCAATCAGTTCCGCCTTCGCCGCTTGGGCGTCGTCACGATCGGAGGCGTGGTAAGCCAGGCGCATGTCGGCTCCAGTCAGCTCGCCCTGAAATTCGGGAAGGGGGGAAGGGCTTAATGGATTGAACCGTCTGCACTCATCCGGTGCAAGGCCTGACGTGCGGCGTCGCGTGAGTATTGCTGATAAAGCTCCCCCACGGCGCGCTTTGCGGATTCAACGGGCAAGGGATGAGCGCGGCCCTGCTCGCACAGGGCGGCATAGAACAGATGGGCGTGATCAATGCTCATCGCCATGGCGCGCGCCGCAAGAATCGCCACGCGCACGGGCGAACGTCGCAGTGTCTGGCGCCAGTCCGCCGGCTCCAGTCCGGTCAGGCGCGCCACCGCATGATCGGCGATGTCGGTGCGACCGTTCTGCGTGGCGCGAAGCACATCCTCGGCGTTCAGCGCCTCGATCTCGTGAAGCTGGTGGCTCAGTGTCTCGCCCAGGGCGTCGAGATCGACTGCGTCCGGCCTCGCATCCAGCCCCGCCAGTCGGGGCAGGGCCTGGGGGCAGATGTCGTCCAGCAGCGCGTAGACGGCGTCTCCCGCGATCTCATACAGGCTGCGGGCGAACTCGACTTCAAGCGCTCCACGCCCGGACAGAGCCTCCCGCAACAGGCAATCCGCCTTGATCAGATCGGCGGTCTGTTCTGCACACCGGGCATTGAGCTTGGCGCCCAGATTGCGGAAGAGCTTTTCAAGGCAATCGCGCTCGCCGAAGGAACACAGGCGTTCCGCCAGCTTTTCGCTGATCGTGTTGCGCCGAGCGAGTGCAAGGCGTTGCTGCGGCCCCAAGGCGGCGAGCGCCAACAGATCCTGTTCCTTCAGCCGTTCGGAATGCTGAAGGACGGGCGAGGCGATTTCAAAGGCGTCAAACGCCAACGAGCGGATCGCCTCTACCGGCGCCCACGGGCACTCGGCCAGCCGAATGGCGGCCCGGGCCCGGACGCGCGCTTCCGCTGCGCGTAAAAACCCTGTGAGATGCGCGTCAATCTCGCACAGCACCGGTTCAGGCAGCGCCCGAAGCGTGCAAAGATCGGCCAGAGCCAACGCCTTTTGCCCCGCGCGCTCCGAGGGCGGCGGGCGTCCAGCCAGCGGGTCTGAGGTCGAACGCAGCATTAACCCCTCATGCGAAATCGGCCTGACCATGCGATTCGTAGGAAACAAACTGACTGAATCTTAGTTAGTGAATCATTAGCAACGGCGGAGATTGCAGTGCCTAAAGACATGAATGCAGGTGCTTTTACTGATCTCAAGGCCCGCTTTAATGCGGTTCGGTCGCGAACGGAGGCCCTGGCTGCAGTCTTTACTGCTGAAGATCTTTGCGTGCAGACCATGCCGGACGTGTCGCCGGGCAAATGGCATCTCGCCCACGTCACCTGGTTCTGGGAGACCTTTCTCCTCAAGCCGGGCCAGGCTGGCTACACGCCGTTCGATCCGCGCTTCAATTATCTGTTCAACTCCTATTATGAAGCTGTCGGCGAACGCCATGCCCGCCCGGAGCGGGGCTTCCTGACGCGGCCGGGGCTGAACGAGGTGCTGGCTTATCGCGCTCATGTGGACCGGGCGGTCAGCGCCTGGTTCGATCAGGCGGATGCTGAAGCGGTCCAGGCCTTCCGGACGGTGATTGAAACCGGCTTCGCGCATGAAGAGCAGCATCAGGAATTGTTCCTGACCGACATCAAGCATGTCTTGTCCCGAAACAGCTTTCCTGAAGCCGGATATCCGCGCCAGATGCAGACGCCGCCTCTACTGTCCGGCGCGCGTCCGGATCCGGTCTGGATCGGGTTCGAGGGCGGCTTGATCGAATTCGGGCATGAAGGCGCTGAATTCGCCTTTGACAATGAAGGTCCGCGCCACAAGGCGTGGCTGGAGCCGTTCGCCTTAGCGAGCCGGCCTGTCACCAATGCCGAGTTTCTCGCCTTTATCGAGGATGGCGGTTACCAGAAAGCCGAACACTGGCTGTCTGAAGGCTGGGCGCGCATGCAGGAGGAAGGCCGTTCCCATCCCTACTACTGGCGTCGTCAGGATGGGCGGTGGACGCACTTCACCCTGCATGGCGAACAGATGCTGCACCCGGACGCCCCGGTCAGTCATCTCGATTATTTCGAGGCCAGCGCGTTCGCCAGCTGGGCCGGGTGTCGTCTGCCTGAAGAGCGCGAATGGGAATGCGCCGCGCGGGATATGGCCCCTTCACAGGGGCGTTGGGCGGACCCTGACGGGCTGCTCGAGCCTCAGCCCCTGAAACAGGGGTCAAGTTTTCAGGCCCTGTATGGCGAGGTCTGGGAGTGGACCCGTTCGGCCTATTCCGCCTATCCCGGCTATCAGCCGGCGGAAGGGGCGATCGGCGAATACAATGGCAAGTTCATGTGCGGGCAGTTCGTGCTGCGCGGCGGCTCCTGTCTGACACCGCCGGATCACGCCCGGCCGACCTATCGCAATTTCTTTCCGCCGGACGCTCAATGGCAGATGACGGGCCTGCGCCTGGCGAAGGACCTTTAGCCGCGCCCTCAGGCCTGCAGAGGCATGGGCAGGGGCGCGAAAATGCGGTAAACAGTGTTTACAAAGCCGCCGCAGAGCGGGGATCGCACGCCGTATCAAGAGGGAGGAGCGTTATGGACGACGCCAGCCAAATCTCAGTCAAGGATCAGGTCACCGAGGAAGAATGGAAGGCGCGCTGTAATCTCGCTGCGCTTTACCGCCTTGTCCGGATGCATAAATGGGATGATCTGTTTTTCACCCATATCTCCATGCGGGTGCCGGGACCGGATGAGCATTTCCTGATCAATCCCTTCGGCTTGCTGTTCGAGGATGTCACAGCGTCCAATCTGGTGAAGGTTGATATCGACGGAAATGTGCTGCCGCCATCTCGCTATGGCATCAATCCGGCAGGCTTCACCATCCACTCCGCCATTCATCATGCGCGACCGGACGTTAAAGTGGCCATGCACCTTCATACCGACCAGGGAGTTGCGGTCTCCGCGCAGAAGCGCGGTCTGCTGCCGATCTCCCAGCTCGCGATGAATGTGATGAAGGATGTCACCTATCACGACTATGAAGGCATCGCGCTCGACGCCGACGAGAAAGAGCGTCTGGTCGGGGATCTGGGCAAGAACAACCTGATGATCCTGCGCAATCACGGCACGCTCACGGTCGGGGACCATCCCTTCAACTGCTATCTGCGCATGTATCTTCTGGAGCGGGCCTGCTCGATCCAGACACTGGCGCAGGGCGCCGGTGCGGAGCTGATCGAATGGGATGACGCCATGCAGACCCGCGTCTTCAAGCAGGGCGAGGAAGGGGTGACCAATGAACTCTTCCTTGAAATCGCCTGGCACGCATTGCGCGGCCGCGTGGATCGTGAAAGCCCGGGCTACGACGCGTAGAAATCCCCCATGAGGGGAATTTTCTGGACGGATCGCCACCCTTGCGTTTGTATTCCCCCAGGGGAGAGGCGCGATGTGTGGCGGCGTCCAGCACTTTCGGAGAACTGGCGGCCTCTTGCCCGGGGCCGCCTTTCTTGTGGCCGCCCTGCTTTCGATCATCTCCGCACCTGCGTTTGCAGGCGCCTGGACCCGCCCGGCCGGAGACGGCCTGCTCATCACCTCGTTCGGGCATCATCGGTTTGACCTGGGGGCTGAGGGGTTTGGTTATTCCAAGTTTGAAACCGCCCTCTATGCCGAGTACGGCCTGACCGACCGTTTCACGCTGACCGGACGTTTGTCGCAGGAGACACGACAGCGCCGGTTCCAGGTTGAACAACGCCAGGGCGGCGCCCCGACCCTTCGATCCCTCAGTTCCGTCAGTCAGGCTTTGGGGGAGAGCGAGATCGGATTGCGGGCCAATCTCCTGACTTCCGGCTACTGGGTGGTGAGCGCCCAGACTTCCCTGGTGCGGTTCAGCGCGGATCCGAACCCCCTGCTGGGCGGCAAAGCGGTTTGGGGCGCAGACGCTCGTCTCCAGATCGGGCGGTCCGTGGGAGAGGCGGTCTTCATGGAGGCCCAGCTCGGACGCCGATCAGGTTGGGACGGAGCACGGGCCGAGACGCGTCTGGACCTCACGCTGGGCGTCCGTCCGGCTGAAGGCTGGCGCGTTCTGGCCCAAGGTTATTCGGCATGGGGCCAGAACGGTTGGGGCGGCTATCACAGCCGCTTTGAGAGCCATCGCCTTCACCTTTCCGTGATTGCGCCCCTGTGTGAGAGGCTTTCCTTACAGATTGGCGTGATTAATTCAGTGCACAGCGACAGATTGGCGCCCGAGCAGGCGTACATGCTGTCGTTTTGGCGTGAATTCTAAATGCAATGAAATGTGCGATTTTTGATTTTCGCATTAAACGGCGCATATCGGGCATGTGAAATTCTTCAGGAGACGGGGTTATGCAGCGTTGGCTTTTTCTGGCCGCTACGGGGGTGATCTTTGCGATCATGGCGCTTGCAGTGGCCGTTCGCGCCTTATCCGGTGGTGGTGAACAGGCAGGCGGATGGCGCGGTGAGGAGACCCTGGTCTCGGCGTACACCGTCCAGCCGGAAGTCTTTGCGGACGTCGTTGAAGCGCTGGGCACGGCCGGAGCGAACGAATCCGTCAACCTCACCGCCAAGGTGTCTGACATTATCGCCCGGCTCGATTTTGACTCCGGCGCCCGGGTCGAGGAAGGCGATATCCTGGTCGAGCTGCTGGACACCGAAGAAGCAGCGGGGCTGAACGAAGCCCGCGCCACCTTGCGGGAAACCCAGCGTGACATCTCCCGGATCCAGGACCTGACGGATCGGGGCGTGGCCTCGCGCACCCGGCTTGATGAAGCGCAGGCGGCCTATGACCGCGCCCGCGCCCGGGTCGAGGCCATCGAGGCCCGCATGGCCGACCGCATCATTCGCGCGCCCTTCTCGGGCGTCATCGGCCTTCGCAATGTCAGCGTGGGCGAGCTGGTCGGCCCGGGGGACGTGATTGCGCAGCTCGACGACACATCGGTCATCAAGCTCGACTTCACTGTCCCCGAACGTTTCCTTTCGGTCATCGAGCGGGGGCAGACGGTGCGGGCGCGCAGCTCGGCCTTTCCCGACCAGGTCTTCGCTGGGCAGGTGGATCAGGTGGACAGCCGGATTGATCCCGCCACACGCACGGTCACGGTGCGCGCCCTGATCGACAATGAGGCCGGCCGCCTGCGTCCGGGCATGCTGATGACGGTCGAGCTGCGTCGTGATGAACGCACCAGCCCGGCCATACCGGGCTCTTCCATCGTAAGGTTTGACGAACAGACCTTTGTCTACGTCATCGCCGAAGGGGAAAACGCGCCAGTCGCCGTGCGCCGAGATATCGAGCTCGGATTGCGGATCGCCGGCATGGTGGAGGTGACCAGTGGTCTTGAGGTTGGCGAACGCATCGTGGCCGAAGGCGTTCACCGCGTACGAGAGGGCGGCGCCCTGCGTATAGCGAATGCGCCCGCCCAGGGCGGCGGCCGCGGCCTTGAAATCCAGACCGGGGAGGCTGCGCAATGACCCTGACCGATGTTGCTGTCCGCAGGCCGGTTCTCGCTTTTGTCGCGAGCGCCCTGATCATTGTTTTCGGCTTCATGGGGCTGCGTGACCTGCCCCTGAGGGAAATGCCGGATGTGGACCGTCCCGTGGTTTCGGTGAGCGCGGACTATCCCGGCGCCAATGCCGAAGTGATGGAAAACCGCGTTACCCAGGTCATTGAGGACAGCCTGTCGGGCATTGAGGGCGTGGACACGATCAGCTCGTCCTCCCGCGATGGATCGTCCCGGGTCACCATCACATTCACGCTGGAACGCGATATCGAAGCGGCGGCGAACGATGTGCGGGATGCGGTGTCGCGTATTCGAGACCGCATGCCCGATGACGTGCAGGACCTGGAAGTGTCCAAGCAGGACAGCGATGCGCGGCCCTTCCTGTGGTATATGCTCGGTTCGGACCGGATGACCTCCGAAGAGCTCACCGACTATGCCGACCGCTATATCGTGGACCGGTTCACGGTGCTCGACGGCGTTGCGAACGTTCGTATCGGCGGTCAGCGCCGCTACGCCATGCGCATCTGGCTTGATCCTTATGAAATGGCGGCCCGGTCGATCACGGTCGCTGATATCGAGAATGCGCTGCGCTCGGAGAATGTCGAGGCGCCCGGCGGCGCCGTGGAGACCACCGACACCCAGCTTTTCGTGCGCGTCGAGCGTCTCTTCGCCAATGAGGAGGCCTTTGCCCGCATGCCGATCCGCGTTTCCGAGGACGGTCATGTCATCCGTCTGGGAGAAGTGGCGGATGTCGAACTGGCGGCGGAAGAGCATCGTGCGATGTTCCGCGGCAATGGCCAGAACATGGTGGGCTTGGGCTTTGTGCGTCAAAGCAAGGCGAACTCCGTCGCCGTCGCCGAGCAGATCAACGCCGCCATCGACCGGCTCCAGCCTCAATTGCCTGAAGGCATGGAGATCATTCGCGGTTCCGACGACACCGTTTTCATCAAGGAATCCATCAAGGAAGTGTGGCGCACCTTTGCGGTCGCCGCGACACTGGTGGTGCTGGTGATCTACCTGTTCCTGGGCAGTTTCCGCGCCGCCATCGTGCCCGCCGCGGTGGTTCCGGTCTGCATGGTCGGCACCTTTGCGATTCTTGCGGCCGGGGGCTTTTCCATCAACATCCTGACCCTGCTGGCGCTGGTGCTGGCCATTGGTCTGGTCGTGGACGATTCCATTGTGGTGCTCGAGAACATCCAGCGTCGGGTGGATCTGGGCGAGCCGCCCATGCTCGCGAGTGAGCGCGGCGGTCGTCAGGTCTTCTTTGCGGTGATCGCGACCACGGCGACGCTGGTCGCCGTGTTCATGCCGCTGATTTTCCTGCCGGGGCTGATTGGTCGCATTTTTGCGGAACTGGCTGTGACGATCACCGGCGCGGTGGTGCTGTCGAGCTTTGTCGCTCTGACCCTGTCTCCGATGATGACCTCCAAGCTCCTCAAGCCCAGCACGGAGCTGCGTGGTCCTGCGAAATGGGTCAATGACGGCCTGGACAAGGTTCAGAATTCCTACCGTCAGAGCCTTAAGCTGATCCTGGGCGTGCCGTGGATCGTGGCGCCGCTCATTCTCGTCGCTGTGGCGGGCTCGGCCTTCATGTTCTCAAAGCTGCCGGGCGAGCTGACCCCGCCTTCGGATCGCGGAAGCTTCTTCGGTTTCGTTCAGGCGCATCAGGGCGCCAGCTTTGATTACATGACCGGCCAGATGATGCAGGCCGAAGAGGTCGTGAACAGCTATCTCGAGACTGGCGAGCTGCGCCGGGTGCTGGTTGTGTCTCCGGGATGGGGCGGATCGGGCTATAATTCCGGGATCGTCATCGGCAGCATGGCGGACTGGGACGAGCGTCGTCCGGGTGATGAGATCGTCAACGAGATCAATGCGCGTCTCGGACAATTGCCCGGCGTGCGGGCCTTCGTCTCCATGCGCTCGCCCCTGGGCGGCGGCGGGGGCGGCGACGACATCCAGTTCGTCCTGCAGGGCCCCGACTACGACATGCTCAACCGTGAGGCGGATCGCCTGATCGCCGACATCTCCGAACGCAATCCGAACCTGATCCGGGCGCGCAAGGACTATCAGCCCACCGCGCCGCGTCTTCTGGTGGATATTGATCGGGAACGCGCCGCGGCGCTGGGCGTGTCGGTCTCCGACATCAGCCGCACGCTGCAGACGCATCTGGGATCGCGTCGCGTGGGCCAGTTCATCGACCGGGGCGAGGCCTACAACGTCATCCTTGAGAACCGTCAGGCGGACCGTTCCAGCCAGAACGATCTTGAGACCCTGTTTGTCAGGGCCGAGTCCGGCGATCTCATTCCGCTCTCCAGCCTCGTGAACCTGCGTGAAGTGGGCGAGGCGCCCAGCCGCGCCCGCATTGATCGTCAGCGCGCGGTGACGGTGTCGGCCACCATCCAGGGCGATTACACCATCGGTCAGGCCGTGGAATGGCTCGACCAGTGGGCGGCGGACACCCTGCCTCCGGAAGTGGGCACCACCTATGTGGGCGAGGTGCGTGAATTCCTGCGATCCAACAATGCGATCTACTTCGCCTTCGGGCTCGCCCTGCTGATCGTCTTCCTGGTGCTGGCGGCCCAGTTCGA
>NZ_DJIQ01000023.1:0-1261 GCF_002433705.1 Oceanicaulis sp. UBA6590 | reverse complement strand
TGGTGCTGGCGGCCCAGTTCGAGAGCTTCATCCAGCCTGCCGTGATCATGCTGACCGTGCCGCTGGCGGTCGCGGGCGGTCTGTTCGGCCTCTATATGGGCGGATCGAGCCTGAACATCTTCTCCCAGATCGGCCTGATCATCCTGATCGGGCTCGCGGCGAAGAACGGCATCCTGATCGTGGAGTTCGCCAACCAGCTGCGTGAAGAGGGGCTCAGCCTCGCTGAAGCGACGCTGGAAGCCTCGGTCACACGGCTGCGTCCGATCCTGATGACCGGCGTCTCCACCGCCATCGGCGCCTTTCCGCTGGTCATCGCCACGGGCCCGGGTTCGGAGACGCGGGTGACGATCGGTCTGGTGATTTTCACCGGCGTGATGGTGGCGACGCTCTTCACCCTGTTCGTGGTGCCCGCCGTGTATGGCGTGTTGGGGCGGTACACGAAGACGCCGAACTGGGTGTCACGGCAGCTGGAGAAGGAAGCCCGCGATGTGCGCGGCGCCGATCCGGTCGATCCGCCTGCGGCCCCGGCCGAGTAAGGAAAAACCCCGGAGCGAGGCTCCGGGGTTTTTTGTTTTGGCGACAGGCCGCCTAGTGCGTGTTGATCGCCAGCCAGGCGATGAGGTCGTGGCGATCCTGTTCATCGCGCAGACCCGCAAAGCTCATCCGGTTGCCGCGGATATATTCACGCGGATTGGTCAGATAGGCGTCCAGCGTCTCGGCGGACCAGACCACTTCGGACTCAGACATGGCCGGGGAATAGCGGAAGTCGTCCTTGTGACCGGACTCGCGGCCGAACACGCCGTGAAGGTTCGGGCCGACCATGTTGCGTCCGCCTTCTTCCACCGTGTGGCAGGCCTGGCAGCGACGGAAAATCCGTGCGCCATTGTCCACATTGGCGCTCACATAGGGCTCACCCAGCTCGGACAGGATGGCGGACTCGGCGTCATCCTGCGCGTGCGCGGCTGTGGTCAGGGCGAGGGCGGCGAAACCGGCGAAAATCATACGCATGGGCGCTTACTCCTGTTGCACTCAGGTTCGGGCATGCATCTAGCGCGCAGGCCGACAGCCGGCAAACGCGCCAAGAGTCGCAGGCGCCTGCGGCATGCCCTTTCAGGCGCTACAGATAGAGCACAATGTGACGGAAATCAGGTCGGCAGCGCAGCGATGGCCCGGCGTGAACCCGGCGACGCCGAAGGCTCGAGCGCGCGACTGCGCGTGAACAGGCAGGGGGGAATTCGGGAGATCTGGCGCCGGCTGAGGG
>NZ_DJIQ01000059.1:18487-45106 GCF_002433705.1 Oceanicaulis sp. UBA6590 | reverse complement strand
GTCAACAAGCTGCGCGGCGGCCTGAAAATCGCAGCTGTGAAAGCCCCGGGCTTCGGTGACCGCCGCAAGGCCATGCTGGAGGACATCGCTGTCCTGACCGGCGGCCAGGTCGTGTCCGAGGATCTCGGCATCAAGCTCGAGAACGTCACCCTCGACATGCTGGGCACCGCCAAGAAGGTCTCCATCACCAAAGACGACACCACCATTGTGGACGGCGCCGGTGAGAAAGAAGCCATCGAAGGCCGCGTGAACCAGATCCGCCGTCAGATCGAGGACACCTCCTCTGATTACGACAAGGAGAAACTGCAAGAGCGTCTGGCGAAACTCGCCGGCGGCGTTGCGGTCATCAAGGTCGGCGGCGCTTCGGAAATCGAAGTGAAAGAGCGCAAGGACCGCGTTGACGACGCCCTGAACGCCACCCGCGCTGCGGTGGAAGAAGGCATCGTTCCGGGCGGCGGCATTGCACTGCTGAAAGCCACCAAGGCGCTCGACGGCGTGACCGGCGACAACGAAGATCAGAACCAGGGCATCGCCATCGTGGCGCGCGCCCTGCAGGCTCCGATCCGTCAGATCGTCGAAAACGCGGGCAGCGAAGGCTCCATCGTGGTGGGCAAGGTGCTCGAGAACAAAGACCCGAACTTCGGCTACAACGCCCAGACCGGCGAATACGAAGACCTGGTGAAATCCGGCGTCATCGACCCGGTGAAGGTCTCCCGCATCGCTCTGCAGGACGCGGCCTCCGTCGCTTCCCTGCTGATCACCACCGAAGCGGCGATTGCTGAAAAGCCCAAGAAAGACGGCGGCGCTCCGGCGGCTCCGGACATGGGCGGCATGGGCGGCATGGGCTTCTAGGCTCAGCCACCAGGCTTACACATGGAAAGGGCGGCTCGATCGAGCCGCCCTTTTTGTTTGACCCTGTCGCTAGAGCGACGCGACGACCCGCGTCGACAGGGAGACCGGCTCGTCGCTCCGCCCCTCAGCCATTGCCGAGACTGCGGGGCCCGTCGCTGGCGCGATCGGGGCCACCTCGAACAGTGACACCATTGCCCCCTCCGACGGCGCCTCAGCGGACACGATCGGCCCGCTCACAGGAGCATCGGAGAGCACCTCAATGGCCACCGGGGTCAGGATGAGAGCCGCCGCAACGGCGCCGCCGCCAGTAACGCCAGTGGTCAGGATCATACGCAGGGATTCAATCATGGTCAGAAGACTCCTTCGAAGCCGCTGAGCGGCTTTCTGTTTTGCACGCGCTCTCAAGTGAGCGGTGATGAAACCGCGAAGGACCCCGCTGACGGTTTCATTATCCTCATGACACTGGGCCACAAAGGCTTGCTTGAGTTCGTCAGACAGCCGCAAATCGATCACGGCAGTCTTCTTGGGGGAGCGAGGCCGGTCTTGTTTCATCACGGTGAGCCATTCCAATCAGATTTCGCCCTCAAGCTACTGAAACCGTGCCTGCACACACGTTATTTTGTGTCCATACACGCGATTGGACGCACATGACCTGAGCGAGCTCATGAAAAAGGGCGGCCCGGGGACCGCCCTTCCTGCATTGCCATCAAGGATGGGTTACGCGTCGCAACGACGGGTGTAGAGCTTGTCGCCGTCCACAGGCTTGGCGGACAGAGCGCCAATGCACGCGGCATATTCTTCCTGGACGCAGTTGTAATAGGCGAGACGGTCATCGCTGTGCAGCGCGAGGCAATAGGCCCGGGCCTCCACCATGCACGGATCGAATGGTGAGGATTGTGCGCTGGCGATCGAGGCGGATGAGACCGCCATCAGTGCGGCCGCGCTGGCGGTGACGAATGCTTTTGTCATGGTTGAGGTCTCCCTTGATAGTGACCCTGAAGGCCACGGACGGGTCGGGCGGATACGTTCAGCGCCGACGCGGGAAGCGTGCCAAACATTTCCCCTGAAAGGCGAGTCATAATCGGATTTCCGGCCCCGTCTCCAGCTTACATCCGTGGATCTCCGCCCGCGATAAAGGCTTATGTGACTGGTCAAACGTGCAGGCTGGCGTTATTCCGGATTCATCAAGTCTTGGGGGTTCACACCATGGTTCGTTTCGTCGCCGCGCTTGTCGCGCTTTCTCTCACGGGCGCCGCCAACGCGCAGAGCCCCGGTTACGGTATCGAAGAGATCCGGCTCGGCGTTGCGGCGCATGACCTGACTGACCACACCGAGGACGGCCCTCAGATCGTGGGCGACCTTCTGTTCGCAAGCCCTGACTTCCTGGAGCCGATCTGGTCTCCGCGCCCGTTCCTGTCCGCCAGCATCAGCACCCAGGGCTACACCAATCTGGTCACCGCAGGTCTGGCCTGGGATTACGGCTTCACCGACCGTCTGAGCGGCGAATTCTCCTTCGGGCTGAGCTATAATGACGGCGTGCTGGAGGTTTATCCCGACCGCGATGGCCCGGTGGAGGCCCAGCGCATCAAGGACACCCGCGCCCTTCTGGGATCAGACTGGCTGTTCCGCACCGGCTTTGCCCTCGATTACGCCCTGAATGATCAATGGTCCGCGGGCGTGTTCTATGAACACCACTCCCACGGCCAGATTCTCGGCAGCGGCCGCAATCAGGGTCTCGACGAGCTGGGTCTGCGGATGAGCTATCGCTTCCGCTAGCTTCTCGAACGGGCGGGGTCAGCCCCGCCCGACGCGCGTTTTGAGCGTCTGGATGTGGTTATTGGCGTCATAAAGCCGCTCAAGGCTCAGACGGCCATCATCCAGCGCCGCCCCGACCCAGTCCACGGCGCGACGCGGAAGGTCCGGATCCGCATCCGCCGAATTCGAGATCAGCAGGAGATCATTGCCGGCTGCCAGGGCCTGCACGATCGCCTGCTCGCGGGAATACTGGTTCCGGATCGCCCCCATATCGAGATCATCGGTGATCACCGCGCCCTGATAGCCCATCTGGTCGCGCAGCAAGCCTTGCAGGATCGGTTCTGAGAGCGTGACGGGCTTGCCTGTCGGATCGAGCCGCCGGTTGATCAGATGACCGCCCATGATCAGGTGCGCCTTGTCCTGATCGATCAGGCGCGCAAAGGGCGCAGCCTCGATCTCGTCCCAGGTCTGGGTGATGTCGACAAAGCCGTCATGACTGTCGCCTTCGCTACGCCCATGACCGGGGAAGTGCTTGATGGCGCAGGCCACGCCTTCCGCTTCCATGGCGTCGATGAAGGCGCCGCAATAGGCGGCGACCGTCTCGGGATCATCGCCGAAGGCGCGCGCCCAGCGATCAATCACCTGATTGCCCTCATGCCGCAGGTCCGCCACCGGAGCCAGGTTCATGGAGAACCCGCTTTGGGCCAGCTCCTGCGCGGCCTGGGCCAAAACCGGACGCGCATTCTCAAGCCCCATATCGAGAAGCTGTTCAGCCGTCGGGATGTCGGTAAAGCCCATCTCGTCGGTCAGGCGCTGGACGAAACCGCCTTCCTGATCAATGGCCAGCCAGGCGTTGGGCGCGGCGGCGCGGAAGCGTCGGGCCAGTCCCAGAACCCCCTCCCGAGTGCGCGCATTATGGCGCAGGAACAAAACCCCGCCAATGCGGCCCTCGGCCAGATCGCGCTCGATCCGGTCCGCGCCTTCAGCATCGGGCGTGCTGCCCAGAAACCCCAGGATCAGGCTTTCGCCCACCAGCTGATCGAGTGTGATCGTGCCTGCAAAGGCCGGGGCCGCGCCCATCGCCGCCAGACCCGCCAATACGCCGCGTCGTGAAATCATTGCTGTTCCGCCTCGTCCCTCAAAAGTCTTGCTAGTGCGGGTCAGCACGCGTGTCCAGTTGCATACCAATATGACGAAAACTTAAGTCTGTGGACGCACAGCCGTAAGGCGACCGGCCACACAGTGGGCGTAACAGGGAGGACACCTCATGAGACACTGGATTGCGACCGCTGCTGCGGTCACCGCCGCGCCACTGCTGGTCGCCTGCGCTTCCGCTGGAGCCGCCCAGAGCGAGTTTGCAGATTCCAATGACCGTCACCGCAATGTTCTCATTGTGAATGGCGAGCGGATCGTCGTTCAGGATGGCGCGCACGCCATTCATATCATCGAGGACGCGCTGGAGGATGGCGAAAGCGCCTCGCTCTCGCTCGACTTCGATTTCGACGCCCATAGCTGGTCCGAGGAAGACCTCGCCCAGTTCGAGGCCGAGATGGAAGAGCTCGGAGAATCGCTGGGAGCCATGTTCGCCGGCGGCTCGGATCTCCAGATCGCCGTTGACCGTCTGAACCTCAATGAAGAGGCGCTTCAGGCGCGCATAGAAGTGATTGTCGAGCAGAGCGAACGCCGCGCCGAGCGGGCCGAGCGCTTGGCCGAACGTTCGGCGGAGCGCGCCGAGCGTGATGCGGAACGGATAGCCCGTCAGGCGGAGCGGCAAGCCCGTCGCGCCGAGGCGCGCGCCGTAGAGATCGAACGTCGCGCACATCATGCGGCTTTGCGCGCGGAGCAGACCGAGCGTCATGCGCTCTCGATCTCCATCAATGCAGACTCCATTGCTCAGGCTGGGCTCATGGCGGCTGAAACCGGGCTGGAGTCTGGCCTCGCCGCCATCGAGCGCACGCTGGAGCGCGGCTGGAAGACTGAAGACGGCGAACGCGTCCCGCTGACCCGGCAGGACCGTGAAGAGCTGAATGAGGCGCGTGAGGAGCTTGAAGACAGCCTTCGCGAGCTGCGTGAAGAACGCGCGGACTGGCATGAAGAGCATCGCGCACGCGCGCCGCACCCGCGCAATGACAACCACGATCGCCAGGTGCGCATCATCGAGCGAGATGGCGAAACCCGGGTCTGGGTCAATGGACGCGAACTGACGGGCGCTGAGAAGGAAACCTGGCTTGAGGCCTGGCGCAGTTCCGAACAGGCTCAGGAGCTTGAAGGCGGACCGGCCGCACCGCCCACCCCGCCTACGCCGCCGCGTCGCTAACCGGCGAACATGCACCACAGAAAAAAAGCCCGGCGTCGAAAGGCGCCGGGCTTAAAGATTCTGGTTGGTCGATTAAGAGACGTCTCCTCCCCAGAGACACCACTTAAGAGACAAGACGGTCAGGCCCTGTCTGATCAAACGTTGGCCTAACCGTCATAGGAACGTCAAGCCCCTAGAGTCAGGCGATGTTTCGCTTTGCTGCAATTTCGCCACATTCAGGCGCCAGCCAGCCGGTCCTTGATCGCGCTCACGATCTGGTCGCGTGCGACCGTGAACTGGGCGGGCTGATCCTCCCGCCATGTCTTGTTGTCGGAGATTTCCGCCGCCAGCCGCGCGCCCAGTTTCAGGTCCTTGATCTGGGCTTCGCCCTTTTCGCGTTCCTCCGAACCGATGATGACGGCGAACTCGGCTTCGCGACGGTCGGCGTATTTGAGCTGCTTGCCCATATTGCCGCCGCCAATGAAGGCTTCGGCGCGCAGGCCCGACGCCCGCAGCTCGGCCGCTAGGGCGAAATAGTCCGCCATGCGGTCCTTCTCGGCGGCCACGATGATCACCAGCGGGTCGGCCTTGGCCGCATCCAGACGCTTGAGCGCCGAAAGGGCTGCTGCAAAGCGGCTGACGCCAAAGGAGAAACCGGTCGCGGGCACGGCCTGGCCCGTGAAGCGGCTCACGAGATCGTCATAGCGACCGCCGCCGCCCACAGAGCCGAAGCGGATGGGCGAGCCGTCCTCATAGGTCGCTTCCGCCAGCAGCTCAGCTTCGAAGACCGGCCCGGTATAATAGCCCAGACCGCGCACCACGGACGTATCCAGCGTCCAGTTGTCGGACTTGCCCAGCGCGTCCAGCACGGCCGTGATGGTTTCAAGATCGGCCACCGCCAGCTTGCCGGCGTCCGTGTCGCCCAGCGCATCGGTCAGGCGCTTGAGGACTTCAGCATTGCGCGCGGCGCCCGTCAGCGCATCGCCCACCTGGCCAGCCTCGATGAACTTCAGCACATGGCGGCGTTGATCCGCCTCAAGCCCCGCGCCTTCGGTGAAATCGCCGCTTTCATCCTTGCGGCCTTCGCCCAGAAGCAATTCGACGCCCTCAAGGCCCAGACGATCCATCTTGTCGATGGCGCGCAGGACTCGCAGGCGCTTCTCGCTCGCCGCATCGCCCAGACGCTCCAGAACGCCGTCGAGCAGGCGGCGGTCATTGACGCGGATGACGAACTCGTCCGCGCCCAGCCCCGCCGCGCCCATGACTTCGCTGGCCAGCGCGATCATCTCGGCGTCCGCCGCCGGTCCCGGCGCGCCGACGCTGTCGGCGTCGCACTGGACAAACTGGCGGAACCGGCCCGGCCCGGGCTTCTCATTGCGCCAGACTTCACCGAACTGATAGCGGCGGAAGGGTTTGGCGAGATCCTGGAAATTCTCGGCGGCGAAACGGGCAAGCGGCGCCGTCAGGTCATAGCGCAGCGCCACCCATTGCTCGTCATCATCCTGCATGGCGAAGACGCCCTCATTGGGACGTTCTTCATCGGGCAGAAACTTGCCTAGCGCATCGGCATACTCAAAGGCCGGGGTTTCAAGCGGCTCGAAGCCCCAGCGCTCATACACGGCGCTCGCCGCGCCCACGAGCGCGCGCTCGGCGCGCAGCACATGCGCGGAGCGATCCTCAAAACCGCGGGGACGACGGGCTTTGGGACGGAACGCCTTGGTCTTGGCCATGAGGATGCTCGCTCAGATTAAAAGTATCGAAGGGCCTGCGAAGTAGCCTTGCCGGACGCAAGGATCAAGCGGCGCCGGGTTTGCAGGGCGCTCTAAGCACACAAAACCGGATGTCGTCCATGTTCGCTCACACGCTTGTCACCATCGTCAGCGCCGCCAGCCTGCAGGCCGCAACGCCCGACCTTTCCGCTGATCTGGTCGCGTTATCCCAGCGGCTACACATGCAAGCGCAAGCCCGGGCGCAGGACATGGCGCGAAGCCCGGCTGCGCCTGTCGAGGCGCTACCCCCGCAAGACAGCTTCCTGATCGATCTCAGTGAGTTCGCGCTGGAAGCCCACCGCCTCTCCCGCGCCGTGGACGACAGCGGCGGGCCGATGGATTTGCGCTGCATCTTCCGTGGCATGAGCGAGGACGCCGAACATCGCGCCGCCCTTCTGTCAGAGCCCGCAACGCGCGCCGATCACGCACGCGTCTATCAGGAGGTCGCCCGGCTGACCGGACAGGCGGCCGAGATCGCCGCCACGCCTGATGCGCAGGCGGCGGCGCTCAGCGTCTCCTGCCCGGCCGAAACCGACGCTCAGTAAGCGTATTTGACGTTACAGCCATACGGCTGGGTCTGGGCCGGGTCGGGCGCCTCGCCCGCGCTCACCGCCGCGAGCGCCATGGAGACATAATCGGTCGGTTCCGGATCGCCCGGACGCGGGCGCGGCTGATCGTCGATCCCGCCTTGATACTGCAGCACGCCCTCGGCATCGATGACATACATGTGCGGCGTGGTGCGGGCGTCATAGAGACGGCCCAGATCACCGGACGGATCCAGCACCACATGAGCCGGGCTCGCGCCGCGCTCCACATTCAGCGACAGCGCTTCTTCAGCCTGCACATAGCCTTGCTCGCCGGGCGCGGAAGAGATCACCTGCACCCAGACCACATCGTCTTCGGCGGCGCTCGCCTGCAAGGATTGCATGTGCTCGGAGCCGTAATGGCGTTGCACATAGGGACAGCCATGATTGGTCCATTCCAGGACAACGGTCTGCCCCGCCAGGCTTTCCAGTGACAGCGCTTCACCGGATGCGGTTTGCACCGAGAAGGTCGGCGCGGCTTCACCGGTCACCACATCGGCGCGCGCTTCAAGCGTGAAGGCGGAGGTCGTCAGGGCCGCGGCGGCGACCAGACCGAGCGCCTGTCCCAGGCTGCGGCGTGAAATCATCTTCATATGCGTCACTCCCCTTTGTTCAGACCTTCAAGGTCGCTCTAGTTTACGGCGTCATTGACCGCCCGGATCACGATGCCGCTTGTCAGCAGGGGCGGCAGGACTTCAGGGTCGCCGCTTTCCGGCGGATAGACAAGATACAGGGGAACGCCGGCTGCGCCATGACGGGCCAGAGCGTCCGCGATGACAGGATCGCGATTGGTGAAGTCCGCGCGAAACAGCGCCACATCCTGTTGGGCGAACACATCCCTGACCCGGCTGTCTGACAGCGTGCCCAGCTTGTTCACCTGGCAGGAGACACACCAGGCGGCGGTAAAGTCCACAAAGACGGGACGGCCTGCAGCCTGCGCCTCGGCGACGGCGCTCTCGCTCCACTGCGCCCATTCGCTCTGCCCTGAAACGGTGCGGATCACCGGCTCCAGACGCGCGGTCACCGACAGCGCCCCCAGCGTCAGAAGCACGCCCGCCAGCACCGTAATCCGCCCCATCGGACCGCCCAGACGCAGCGCCCAGACCGTGAAGCTCGACGCCAGCAGGGCCAGCATCAGCCACAGGACGCCATCCGAGCCCAGCTGGGCGGACAGCACCCAGACCAGCCAGATCGCGGTGGCGAACATCGGAAAGGCGAGGATTTCCCGAAACCGCGTCATCCAGGCCCCCGGCCGGGGCAGGAGGTTCAGAAGCCCGGGCACGAAGCTCACCAGAACAAAGGGGAAGGCCAGCCCCACGCCCAGGAACACGAAGATGGTCAAAGACGCGAGCGCCGGCTGCGTGAGCGCGAAGGCCAGAGCGCCGGTCATGAAGGGCGCGAGACAGGGCGCAGCCACGAACACCGCCAGCACGCCGGTCAGAAAGGCGCCGCGACGCCCGCTATCCTTCACGCCCGAGCCCACGGACTGCAGCGATGTTCCGATCTCGAACACGCCCAAGAAGTTCAGACCGATCAGGAACATCAGGGTTGCGAGGCCCGCCACGACCAGCGGCGCCTGTAGCTGCATGCCCCACAGGGCCGGAAGCCCGGCGACGCGCAGGACCAGCAGCAAGCCGCCAAGCACGAGGAAAGTCCCGACCACGCCGGCCGCGAACACGAGACCCAGCGCCCGCGCCTCACCGCGCTCGGCCCCGCGCTTTTCAACCAGCGTCAGCGCCTTCATGGAGAGGACCGGGAAGACGCAGGGCATCAGATTGAGGATCAGCCCGCCCAGCAGCGCCAGTCCGGCGGCTTGCAGGAAACCGATGGACTGCGGCTCCGGCGCGCGCAACGCGCCCTGTCCGCTGACGCCCGCCACAGATGAGGACGACGCCGCCAGTTCATTGACCCTGAGACCCTCTCGTGCGGTGAACTCGACCGCCTCCTCGCTCCACTCATTGCCGCGACGCGCCGTATACACTAGGACGCCGGTCCGCGCCTGATCGACGCCATTCCGGCTGAGATATCCCGCAGCCACATCCAGGCGCAGATTTTCCCCCTCATGGGTCACGGACTGGTCCGCCGCATGATCAATCACGCCGGAATCGTGCGGATAGAAAGTCACGTCAGACAGTGACGCGCCGTCAAAGCGTGGATCGCTGAGCGTCAGGACGAGGCCATCGCTATCCCCTTCCAGGCCGGCGCGCATATCCGGCGCCCTGTCAGGGGCCTGCTCGAGCGCCTGGTTGATGAGCGCCTGTCCCGCGCGATCCACCGTGCTGGCGCCCACATCAAGCGTGAGGGTCAGCTCGGCTTCCTCGGGAATGCAGATGTCCTCACAGACAAGCCAGGTCGCGAAGGCGTTGATGGTGAGCGGACCCTCAGCGGCGTTGTCCGGCGCCGTCACCGGAACAGGCAGCGTCACCTCGGCGGAATAGCCGTAATTGGTCAGCGGTCCGAGATCATAGCTGTGCGGCGCCGGCCAGATCATCTCGCCCGTGCGCCAACCGTCCGGAAGGGACAACTCCAACCGGGTCGGTTCGCCGGAATCCCCCGGATTGCGCCAATAGGTGTGCCAGCCTGGCGTGATCTGCTGATGCAGCGCCAGATGAAAGGTGTCTCCCGGCGCCACGGATGTGCGGTCTGACACCAGCGCAGCATCGACCATGGGCTCGGTGGAGCCGAACTGGGCGACAGCCGGGGCGCTGGCGACCAGCATCAGGAACAGGGCAAGCAATCGGGTCACGTCTCGGGCTCCTTGGCAGGCGCGTCGGACCGGTTCTCGGTCCGTACGGTGCTGATATAGCCTCTTCACGCCAACAGACGAAACCGCTCTGACGGGCTTGTGATGCCTGAGCCGCAGGCAAAGAAAAACCGGCCGGGGACATCCCGGCCGGTTTCTCAAGATCGCTTTCGCAGCGCCTAGGCTTCAGGCGCAGCCGGCGGCGGCGGCGCACCGACGCTGAGCGGGCGCGCGCTGGCGCGGGCGATGAGGTTCTCCCACTGAGCCAGCGACAGCATGTGCGCGTAGATGGCGCCCAGATAGGTGTTGTCGCGCAGGCTTGCGAGCGTTTCCGGCTTCAGAGCCCGCAGCTTTTCGGAGGACACGCCCCAATAGCTGGCGATGACCTGCGGCTCTCCCTGGGCTTCGCCCTGGGCGTTGCGCGGCTGGAAGGTCGCCTGTTGCTGATCGAACAGGTCCAGTTCGGTCAGACGCTTGACAAATTCCTCGGTCAGCTTCACGTCGGATTCAAAACGACGCACAAAGTCGATCGCGCGGTTGGTGAACTCGGTCGGCTCGCCCTTGTCATTGAAGAAGGGCTGCTCGGGATTGTCCGAATACAGGTGCGAACCGGTGTCGATGCAGACCGTGAAGCGATCGCTGTCCGGGCCATGATTGGCGGCCACGAAGGGATAGCGGCGCACGAAGGCCGGCAGATAGGCATACGGCTCGTATTCGCCGGTTTCGGCGTTCACGAACAGGTTGTTGCCCGCCTGAAGGCCCATGGCGGCGACCGGGGTCTTGTTCTCGCCCAGGAAGATGATCGGGAAGCGCGAACCCGCTGCACCGAACTCACCCAGGGTGACCGGCACGAAATGGGTCTCTTTCAGGAAATCGAATTGACGGTCGCTATAACGCAGACCCTTGCCCTGATGCTCTTGCGGGTTCAGCGGCTCGGGATTCTTGTAAAGCGGCAAAGACCCGGACAAGGTCGGCTTGTTGGCGGCGGCGTCGGCCATAGGGCTCCCCCTCTTGAAACGTTGATGGATCGTTAGCGCAGACCCGCCTGAGAGGCAACATAACGGGACATACGCTTCAGGACCGGACCACGCCATGCAAAACGGGCGCCCCGCAATCGCGAAGCGCCCGTAACAGTCCCGGACCCCTGAGGGAGGCCCCAGCAGGGGCTCTCCCTTGTGCAGGCGTCTAGTAACGCCAGCCGAAGCCAACGCCGACAATCCAGGGATCAATGTCCACGTCTGCATTGACGACCGCGTTGAGCGCCGTGCTCGCGTCCACGGTCACATCGGTGTTGATCCAGACCTTCTTGACGTCGAAGTTCAGGAACCAGCGCTCGTTGATCGCGTAATCGACGCCCGCCTGAAGCGCGAGGCCGAAGGACGGGTCATAGTCGATGCCGTCCAGGATCGTGCCGGAGGGCAGATCGTCATTGAAGAAGATCGTGTAGTTCACGCCCGCGCCGAGATACGGACGGACCTGACCTTCAGGGTTGAAGTGATATTGCAGGGTCAGGGTCGGCGGCAGCAGGGTGACGTCGCCCAGATCAAGATCACCGACAGCGGTGTCCACCGCCATCACGTCATGCGGCGTGACGCCCAGGATCAGTTCTGCGGCGATGTTGTCGGTGAAGAAGTAGCTGATGTCGAATTCCGGCACGACAGAGGTGTCGATATCGACATCGCCGCCAATGGTCTGGATGTCCGCGCCTTCATCAGGCTGAACGGTGATGGCGCGCACGCGGAACTGCCAGTCGCCTTTTTCGGCCAGGGCAGCGGGAGCCGTCATGCCGGTCAGTGCAACAACGCCGGCGGCGGCGAGAAGGAGCTTTTTCATGGGTACGTCCCTTTTCCCATAGTGAAGATGGGGACTTTCTGCGCCCGCTCGCGAAGGTTTGATATATGGCAAGGCGCCGCGCGTCCGGCTGACGCGCGGCGCCCTGCCGCAGGGAAGGGAAGCACCCTGCTTTAGAAGCTGGTCCGGACTGCGATGCGCACATTCCGCCCCGGCAACGGCACCTGGTCCTTCAGGAAGGACGTATGCACCCGCCCCTCTTCGTCGGTGATGTTGCGCACGCCGAGAATGACGCGCACATCCCGGTCCGCAAACGGGGTCACTTCGAGATCCGCATTGAACATGGCGTAGCCATCGGTCTCGGTCTCGAACGCTGCGGTTTCATACTGATCGGCCACCAGATGCGCCTCGCCACGCACGGACCAGACGCCCCGTTCTGCGATCAGCGCGATATTGGAGGACAAAGGCGGAATGCGCGGCAGATCGCCGCCGCCATCCACCGTGCCGCGAACATAATCAAGGCTGGCTTCGCCGCTGAACGCCCAGCCTCGGACGTCGCCGAGAGCCGCTGTCAGCTGCGCTTCAAATCCATAGAGCGCCGTATCGGCCTGGCGATATTCAAAGACGTCAAAGCCTTCCTCCTCCTCGCCCGTCGGAAACAGACCGATGAAGCCGTCATAATCGGCATAGAACACATTGCCCTCAGCCGAGATGCGAGGGCCGGAGTACCGGGCCGTCAATTCGCCCGACCAGGCCACTTCCGTATCGAGATCCAGGCTGCCCCGTTCATAGGCGCGTGTGGCGGCGTGGGGACCGTCTGCAAAGACTTCCGCATCCGTCGGCGCGCGTTCGGTGCGCGACAGGGTCGCTGCGAGGAACCAGTCTTCACGCGGACGCACGAACACCGATCCGGAACCGGACACCGTGTCAAAAGAACGCGTTGCACGCTGGCCGCTCAGCTCCCGGCTTTCGACCCGCAGACCGCCTTCAAGACCCCAGTCTCCATTGTCCCAGCGCTCGGTGACGAAGGCGCCCCAGTCCTGGGTGGTGACCGGCTCGATATAGCTCTCATCACCCTCGGCGGAGAAGTCCTGGGTCAGCGCCTGAATGCCCCAGGCGCCCTGGCGATCGCCTCCATGGTCATGGCCCACCTCGATCCGGCCTTCAAAGCCGTTCTTGCGGAACAGGGTCCCGATTTCCCCCTCTTCGAGCTCCGCATGAGTGTAATGGGCATGAGCAAAGCTCCAGCGAACCCGGTTGAACAGGGCGTCCCGCTTCAGCTCGCCGCGCAGATCAATGCGGGTCTGGTCCAGCACCAGGCGCGGCGCCTCTTCGCCTTCATGGTCGTGATCATCATGATCCTCGTCGTGATCATCCTCGCCCTCTTCGTGGTCATGCCCCTCCTCATGAGCGTGATCATGGCCGGGCAGACCGTATTCGGCGTCCGTCTCCTTTACGGAAAGGCCGACAAAGCCCCAGCCCCGCACCAGAGAGACGGCGCCGGAATAGGTCTCGAAGGCGTAGTCGGAATCAGGCACATGGCCATAGGCGGGCGCTTCCGCCTCATCGTCGTGACCCTCACCCTCCTCATGGTCTTCATCCTCATGATGGTGGTCTTCACGCAGGGCTTCGGTTTCGGCGAACCCGGGAATGTCGAAATCATCGCCTTCGCGCTTGAGACCTTCGAGCTGGATCATCAGACCATTGAAGTCCGCGGTGACGCGACCCGCCGCCTGCGCGCCCTCATCCACGCTCGTGGCGCCGAGATAGGCGAAGCCATCAATCAGATTCTCATTGCGCTCGCTCGGGATGCGACCGTCGAGCACGTTGACAACGCCGCCGACTGCGCCGCCGCCATAGGCGATCGCCGCGGGACCTCGCAGCACCTCGATCTGTCGGGCGCCCAGCGCTTCAGCCGATACCGCATGGTCGGGGCTGGCGCTCGACGCGTCCAGCGCGCCCAGACCATTGATCAGGACGCGCACGCGGTCCGCGCCCAGACCCCGCACGATCGGGCGACCGGCGGCCGGGCCGAAATAGGTGCTGTTCACGCCCGGAAGACGATCGAGCGTGTCGGCGATATTGCCGTTGAGGTCGCGTTCGATCTGTCGGGCGGAGACGACACCGACAGAGCCCACCATCTCCTCGCTTCTGAGCTGGAGGGGAGCAGAGCGGACCACAATGACGTCATCGGCGTCAGCCTCTGCAGGGATCGCGGTCTGCGCCAGAGCCGCAGATCCGGTCAGCGCAAGCAGGCTGACGGCGGCCCCCAGCCGACGAGCATGTGAGAAATCTGACGCCATGGAACTACCCCGCAATGTTATAAAGTCACGTTACGTAATGTCATAACGTCACCCTCTTGGCGCATCAAGTCGGGATTCCCACTTATGCGCATGAAGAGTTCGCAATCCGGACCACACGATGATCCCCTCAGGCTGGCCCCCGTACTCGCGCCGTCCTGCGAAAGCCGTTAGAGTGAAAGCCATGACCAGTGCGATTCAAACACTCGACGCCGCCGAACGGTTCTGCACCGAGCGCGGCCTGTCGCTGACGCCCATGCGTCGGCGAGTTCTGGAATTGCTGGTGGAGGCTGGCGGTCCGGTCAAAGCCTATGACCTGCTGTCCGCCCTCAAGCCCGGCGGCGCCGCCCAGCCCCCTACGGTCTATCGCGCGCTCGACTTCCTCACCCGCGCAGGTCTCGCCCACAAGGTCGAAGCGCTGAACGCCTATACCGCCTGCCTGAACGGGCATGATGAAGAGGATCCCTGCACCGGGTCAGCCGAACTCTTCATCTGTGAGTCCTGCGGCAATGTCGATGAGCGCCACATGCACCGTACGCCGTCCGACGCCCCCGACGGCTTCGTGATCAGCCGCAGCGTGGTCGAGCATTACGGCCAGTGCGCGCGCTGCGCCAACTGACGCCTCCTCGCTTTTACGTCCCGGCGCCCTGACAGAGCCGGCGAAGCGCCCTAGCTTTCCATCTGAAACAGATGGGAGTTCAGCCAATGCAGGTCTTGTGGCGCGGCAACGCCAATACATGGGAATGTGACGAGCTGGGCCATCTCAATGTCCGGTTCTACATGGCCAAGGCGCAGGAAGCGCTGGCGGGCCTCGCGGACCAGCTGGGCATGCATCACGCCTTCGCGCCGGACGCCACGGCCACCTTGATCCCCCGCGATGTCACCCTCCGGTTCCTGGCGGAAGCCCGTCCGGGGGCGCCCCTGCATATTTCGGGCGGCGTCATCGGTCATGACGAGACCAGCCTGACAGTGGCCATGATCCTGTTTCACGCCGCCAGCAACACGCCCGCCGCCACATTCGAGATCCGCGCAGAGCATTCCCATGCGCTGACCGGACGGGTGTTTGGCTGGCCGCAGCGCAGTCTCGAGGCGCTCGACGCCAGCCTGATCGACCGCCCGGAGCTGCTGACGACGCGCAGCCTGGGCATGGCGGCGCCCAGCGAGACTCTGTCGCTATCCAGGGCGCAGACGCTGGGCCTTCAGGAAATCGGGCGCGGCCGGATCAATCGCGATGAGCTTGACGCCTTTGGCCGGATGCGCGCCGAGTTCGGGATCGGCAAGGTGTCCGACAGCGTCATCCACTTCAGCGACGGCTTTCCCGAGCAATGGCAGGCGTTTGCGGACAATACGCCGATACGCGTCGCCAGCGCCGTCCTGGAATCCCGCCTCAGCTTCCGCCGTTTCCCCACCCAGGGCGAAGGTTTCGTCATCCGGTCGGGACTCAAATCCGCAACAGAGACTGTGCGCACCCTGGTGCACTGGGCGCTGGATCCGGTCAGCGGACGTCCGTTGTGGAGCATGGAAGCGGTCGCCTGCATGCTGAACCTTGAAACCCGCCGACTGGAGCGCGTCAACCCGGACCGGCTCGCCCAGCTGCAATCAAGAACCCAGCCGGAGCTGGTCCTCTGACACTGGCTTACTGACCGCCCGAGCCCGCCAGTTCGCGGGCGCGCCTTGCCGCCATGCGGGCCTGGACCGCCTGACCGTCCGTGCGGGCGGCGCTGGCTGCCGTGTCAAACAATTCCGCGGCGGCCTGATGATCACCCTGATCGCTGAGAATGCGCGCCAGCCCGAGGGCCGCCTGGAAATGGCGCGGATCAAACGCCAGCACCCGCTGATAGAGCGCAACAGCGCCCTCGCTGTCGCCCATGCTCACAAGACAGTCTGCATGCGTGGAGAGCAGGTTCAGATCCCAGGGCGCATCGGCGAGCCGGGTCGCTGAGTCCGGACACACGCTTTCATCAATCACCACGTCCCCGCCCAATTGCATGGGTTGACCCGATGCAGGCTCATGAGCGGAAGTGGCGTGAGATTGCACAGGCGTATTGCCTGCAGGGGCAGCCTCGCCGGGGTCAGCCTCATGCGTTGAAGGCGCGGCGGACGACGCATGCCCTGACCCGCCATGATCGGCCGATGCGGCTGAGGCTTGGGACGACGCACCCTGCGCCGGCTCCGTGTGCGGGGCGCTCTCGGCCGGACGCGCCTGTTCCGTCGCGTGCGTGCGGGGCGGCGTGCGGGTGATCGGGGCGGACACGCCGGTCACGTTCAGGAGCGTGACCAGAACGCCGCCCTGTCGCACTTCCGCCTCGCCGCCGGAAAAGGCGCCCGAAACGGAAATGGAGACGCCATTGGGCGCGCGGCTCAGCGCGAGCGCCGAAACAGGACCCCGGACGGCTGGTTCGATCCGGCGCGAACCTTCGGAGGATACGCCGTCCACGTGCAGGACGAGCCCTTCGCCGGGCCGCACCTGCACCGCCTGGGGTTGCTCGTCGAAGCTGAGCCAGAGCTGGGTGCGCCCGGCCTCCTGCAACACGGAGACGTCGCGCAGGTCCGCCTGAGCGGCGCTGCAGGTCAGGGCGGCCAGAGCCGAAGCTGTCAGAACGCGTATCATCATACCGCATCTCTTGCCGCGAGTCGGAAACCTGACGCCAGATGTTCCGAACCTGACATCAGAAACGCAATCCGGGTTCCAGTTGCGCCATGGGCCCGCTCAGGCAGGCGTCATACCCCAGAGCGCCCAGCGTCTCGCCTGTCTGGTCCACCACGCGCTCATAAACGGCGCAGGCCTCCCCGGCTTCAGGCATCACATTGAGGATGAAGACCGGATCACCCTCGCCCTCACGGGCGGGCGCATCATCACTCACCACACGCCAGCGGGCCTGTCCGTTCTCCAGCGTGCAATCCCAGCGCCCGGACTCGCCAAACCTCATCCGCACCACGGCGTCCGGGCCCGTCGCCGCCACATGCAGGACCTGCGCCCGCCCCGCCCCCCGGACAAACGCCATGGAGGAGGACTGACTCTGATCCAGACAGGTCCGGATCAGAGGCAGATAACGCGGCAATTCATCAGACCAGCTCGGTTGCGGCCCGATTTCCGATGCGCAGCCCTGATAGGCGCCGCCCTCGGTCTCGATGTGGGCGAACCGGCCATACTGGCGATCATTCACTTCGCAGACGCCCGCTTCGAGCTCGATCGTGATCGCCGCCCCGTCCTCGGCATAGCCTTCAAAGCGGCGCACGCCGTCACTCAGCCATTGGCTGTCTGGACGGAGCTCGGCGTAGACGGTGACATCGCCCTCGACGGCATGGGCGTAAACGGCGCGCACGGCTCCGTCCGCTTCCAGAAAGTGCAGATCGCCATAAAAGCCCGCCCCGTCTATCTCATAGCCCGAGGTCGGCTCCGTGTCGGGGCGCGTGTCCGGAGCCAGGCTCGGAGTGGGCGCGAAAACCCGGGACTCCGTGGGCGCGCCGAAATTCGCCACGGGCGAAGGCGGAGGCGGCAAGGTTTGCGAGCATGCGCTCGCCATCAGAACCAGCCCGAAAAGTCCCGCAAAGCGGACGAAATTAAGCCTCATATCGTCGTCATCCTGAAGCTGACCGCCCCTGCCCGTCACAGTCGTGGCGCACTTTAGCGTCCTCTCGCGCTTCGTGAAAAGCGCCAAGCCTGTATGCTGTCGCTCATGCGCAGTGATTCCCGATACGGCTATTACGAGTTCTTCTGTGGCGGCGGGATGGCGCGCCTGGGACTTGGCGCGCATTGGCGCTGCCATTTCGCCAATGATATCGACGCGGACAAGGCGAACGCCTATCGCGACAATTTCGGTGATGACCATTTCCACCAGGGCGATGTCTGCGCGCTCAAACCGTCAGACCTGCCCGGCGAAGCGGATCTCGCCTGGGCGAGCTTTCCCTGTCAGGATCTGTCCCTGGCCGGCCCGCGCTCCGGGCTGGCGGGTGAACGTTCGGGCGTGTTCTACGGCTTCTGGCGGCTGATCGAGGGGCTCAGAGCTGAAGGCCGGGCCCCCAAGCTGATCGCGCTCGAGAACGTCACCGGGCTCCTGACCTGTTCAAACGGCGCTGATTTCGCCGCCCTGTGCCAGACCCTGGACGAAGGCGGATACCGGGTCGGCGCGCTGGAGATCGATGCGCGCTGGTTCGTGCCGCAATCGCGCCCGCGCCTGTTCGTCGTGGCGCTGCGCAAGAACATCCCCATTCCCGACGAGCTGGTGCTCGATGAAGCGCCGGACGGCATCTCGCCCTTTCATACCCGCGCGGTGCGCCGGGCGGCGGAACGCCTGCCCGAAGCGCAAAAGACTAACTGGCTGTGGTGGGCCCTGCCCGTGCCGCCCATACCGAACCAGACCCTCGGCGATCTGATCGAACCGGCCCGCCGCACCCCCTGGCACAGCCCGGAAGAGACCCGGCGACTGCTCGCCATGATGAGCCCGGGCAACAAGGCCAAGCTCAAGGCGGCGCGTCAGTCTGATGCACCCATGATCGGCGCGCTCTATCGCCGGACCCGCATGGAGAAGGGCGAGCGCATCCAGCGCGCCGAAGTGCGCTTTGACGGACTGGCGGGCTGCCTGCGCACGCCCGGCGGCGGCTCGTCGCGCCAGTTCATTGTCTCGGTGCGATCCGGCCGCGTGCGCACCCGACCGATGACGGCGCGGGAATATGCACGCCTGATGGGCCTGCCCGATGAGTACAGACTGCCCCAACGCGAGAGCGCGGGCCTGCATCTGGCGGGTGATGGCGTCGCGGCCCCCGTGGTCGCCTTCCTGCGCGAGAACCTGTTCGAGCCCATCCTGGAACACGCTGAAGCGGTCCTGCCCGCAAGCGAGCCTGCGGAATAGCCATGAAGATCGCCATCATCGGCAGCGGGATATCCGGGCTGGCCAGCGCCGCCCTTCTCGCCCGGGATGGACATGCCGTCAGCGTGTTTGAGCGCTTTGACGCGCCGCGTCCGCTGGGCGCGGGCCTGCTGTTGCAGCCTTCGGGGCTTGAGGCGCTCGACGCCATGGGTCTCAGAGAGAAGGCCGAGACTTGCGGCGCGCAAGTGACCCGCCTGATCGGCCGCACGCCCAAGGGACGCACCGTGCTCGATCTGCGCTATGCCGATGGCCGGCCGGGCGATGTCGGGATCGGCATTCACCGCGCCAGCCTGTTCAACCTGCTTCATGACGCCGCGCTTCAAACATCCATCGACTGGCGCACCGGACAGGGCGTTCGCACCCTGCACGACCTGAACGACAAACCGCGACTTGAACTTGAAACCGGCGATATGAGCGAGCCGTTCGATCTGGTGGTCGCGGCGGACGGCGCCCATTCCAGCCTGCGCCGCCAGATCTGCCCGACCGCGCGTGATCGCGTTTATCCGTGGGGCGCAATGTGGGCGATCCTGCCGGATCCGGAAGGACGGCGGAACGGCATGCTCGATCAGGTCTATCGCGGCTGCGACGTGATGATCGGCCTCCTGCCGGTGGGCGACAATCCCGCCGATCCTGACGGGCGGCCCGGCGTCAGTTTCTTCTGGTCCTTGCGCGGCGACGCCATTCCCGCCTGGCATGCCGACGGGCTCGACGCCTTCAAGACGCGCCTTCGTGGGCTCTGGCCCCGCGCGGCGGACGTGATCGATCCCGTGACGGACGCCGCAGTCTTCGCCGAGGCCCGATATCGCGATTGTGTGTGCCCCAGCTGGAGGCGCGGCAAGGCCGTGCTGATCGGGGACGCCGCCCACGGGATGAGCCCGCAACTGGGCCAGGGCGCCAATCTGGCGCTCGGCGATGCGCTGAGCCTCGCCCGTCAGCTCAAGGACGATGCGCCCGTGGTCCATGCGCTCAAGGGCTTTGAAGCCGAACGCAAGCCCGTGGCGGGCTATTACAGCCTGATGAGCCGGGCGCTGACGCCGGTGTTTCAGTCAAGCTCGAAGATCATCGGCGTACTGCGGGATGCTTTCATGGGGGTGAGCTGCCGCCTGCCCGGCATCCGCAACTGGATGGGCTGGACGCTGGTGGGGCGGGGCCGGCTGCCATGGTGACCCCCAAGGGCAGCGATGTCTTCACGCCCGAGGACCGCGCCCGGGTCATGCGCGCGGTCAAGGGCAAGGACACCAAGCCCGAAATGATCGTGCGGCGGCTGGCCCATGCTCTGGGATATCGCTTCCGCCTGCATCGCAAGGACCTGCCCGGCAAACCCGATCTGGTCTTCCCCGGACGCCGGAAAGTCATCTTCGTGCATGGCTGTTTCTGGCATGGCCATGAGTGCGCGCGCGGATCGCGCCAGCCCAAGCAGAACGCCGAATACTGGCGCAACAAGATTGCGCGCAATGTGGAGCGTGACGCCGACAACCTTCAGGCGCTCGAAAGGCTTGGCTGGCAGACGCAGGTGATCTGGGAATGCGAGATGAAGGACCGCGACGCCCTGGCCGACAGGCTCAGGGCCTTTCTGGTCTAGAGCCCGTCCTTGAACCAGTCCTTGAGGTGATCAACCAGAAGCCGCACTCTGTGGGCCAGGTAGCGGTTGGAGGGGAAGACCGCCCAGAGATCGCGATGATCCGGCGCCCATTCAGGAAGAATCTCCACCACATCGCCCGCCTCCAGCGCGGCATGGGCGGCCCAGGCGGGCGAACTGGCGATGCCGGCGTCATGGGCGGCGGCGCAGACGGCCGCACGCGCGCCATTGAGCGTCAGCCGACCGGAGACCTTCACCTCGACGGAGTCCTCCTCACGCTGGAACCGCCAGAGGTTTGGGGCGGGCTTGTTGCGATCGATGATGCAGTCATGCCGGGCCAGGTCATAGGGGTGCTCGGGCGCGCCCGCGGCGTTCAGATAGGCCGGGCTCGCCAGCACTTTCAGAGGCGCCGGCGCCAGGCGGCGCGCAATCAGGCTGGAATCGGTCAGCTGTCCGATCCGCACGCCGAGGTCGAAACCCTCGTCCACCAGATCCACCATCCGGTCGGAAAACTCCAACCGCACTTCCACGGCTGGCCATTGCGCCATGAAGGCCGTGATCGGCTGGATGAGGCGCGAGGACCCGAAATCGACCGGCGCGGACACGCGCAGAATGCCCGCCGCCGCCGCCTGCTCGGCGACCAGTCCGTTCTCGATGGCGTCATACTCAGACAGCCAGGGGCCGACGCGTTCAAGAAGCGCCCGCCCCGCATCGGTCAGGCGCACGGACCGGGTGGTGCGCTCCAGAAGGCGCGCCTGCATGCGTTCCTCCAGCGCCGAGATCTGCTTGGACGCGGCGCCCGCGGTCATGCCCAATCGCTCCGCCGCACGGGTGAAGCTCTCAAGCTCGGCGACAGCGGCGAACAGGCGAAGGGCGTCGATCCGGTCCATATTTTTCCTCTTGGGAAAGAGTAAATCCCGAATTGTGGGTATTATATTCTAGAGCCGGATTTGTCATCTCACTTCTCACATCGACTTGTCCGGAAGCCCTTTCATGCCCCGTCGCCCCGCCCTCTTCCTGTCCCATGGCGCGCCCAGCCTGCTGACAGGTCAGTCGCCCGCCCGAGACTTCCTGATCGCCTATGGACAGACAACGCCTGCGCCCGCCGCCTATGTGGTGGTGTCCGCTCATTGGGAGAGCCAGCCCGTCTGCGTGACCACATCTGCGAATCCCGAAACCGTTCATGACTTCCGCGGCTTTGGCGAGGCGCTTCAGAGCTTTGTCTGGCCTGCGCCAGGGGATCCCCTGCGAGCCGCCTCTCTCGTCACCCGCCTCAGGGCGGCCGGCCTTGAGGCCCGGCCGGACGCCCGCCGCGGACTGGATCACGGCGTCTGGATTCCCCTGGCCCTCATCGAGCCCGACGCGCGGACGCCTGTCATCCAGGTCTCGCTTCCGGCACGCAACACCCCGGATGCAGAAAGCTGGACACTGGGCCGCGCGCTCGCCCCCCTGGCTGAGGACAACATCCAGCTCGTCTTTTCAGGCTCCATGACCCATTCGCTGCGCGACGCCCTGTCCGCGCCGGAGGGCGCCCCGCCTGCTCCTTTCGCCATGGCGTTTGCAGACTGGGCGCGCCAGGCCATGGCCGCTGGCGACTGGCGGTCGCTAGAGACCTGGCGATCTGCGCCTCACGCACAGCGCAATCATCCAAGTCCCGAGCACATCCGACCGCTGCTGGCGGCGGCGGGGGCGGCGACGGGCGCCGCCCGGAGCCTTCACGAGAGCTATACCCATGCCGCCCTGGCGATGGATGTCTGGTCCATACCTGTCTGAGCCCCAACGGCAAAAGGCCCGGAGCGAACTCCGGGCCTTGTCCTGTCCATCACATCGTCGCGCGGTTCAGGGCGCCTTCCAGTCCCAGGGCCCCGGGCTGAAGATGTGCTCGCGCTCGGCCTCATCCGCAGCAATGCGGCGGCGGCGCAGGGCCGGGTCTTCATGGGGCGGCTGCTGAGCCGGAGCCGGGCTGCGTGCATTGTCATTGGCGGGTGCGTCATCCATCATCACGTACATTCTGGTCTCCTTGAACAGCCCCTGATCTGGATTTGGAGCTGCAAGCACAGATCGCCAAGACGGCCCAGGATTAAACCTTGGCCATGTGCCTCACGCTTGCGCGCGCGCCTTGAGATTTCCGGACACCAGACATGGACCCACCGCCCGGCCCCGCTGGATGGGACGGGGCGGCGGGCGGTGGTTGCACACGGGCCCAAACAGAGCTGACGCCTGTTGCGGCCCAGGGGCTGCGGCCTCCAGGGGAGAGGCCGGTCGTCATGGGCGGCAGTTGAGGGGAACCGCCCGTCAGGACCGAGGGAAGCCTGACATGCCGGGGGTCGGGATCCAGAAGCGGAAACGAGACCGCTTCAAGAGCTCATCGCCACCCAGCACCCCGATCTTAAGCAATAGATTTGGCTTTACTCAAGCACATTGGTTAACGAATCTGTTAACAATTGGAATATCGATATTCTTTCAAGAGGAAAACCATCTCGTTTTTATCAGTAAATGCTGTTCACTCAGATACAGGAAAGCCGGGCGCAAAGCCCGGCTTTCCTGTTCGACACACGACTCAGTCGTCGTCATCCTCCTTGTATTCAGACGGTCCGGGCTCTGGCACCCTGTCCGCCTCGGCCCCGTCGGCGCCGGCCTCGCGTCGGCGCTGGGCCTCGCGATCAAGGGATTCTGTTTCACCCGGTTCAGACGCATTCTTCATGACAGATCTCCAGACTTGTTTTCGGTCCTAGCTTTCGCCCGGGCGAATGGGCGGCGGATCGGAAGCCGGGAAGCTGTCATCAAGGGCGTCATCAAGCTTGTCGTCCTCGTCATCGGGATCCGGACTGTCGTCAGGCTTCTTCTTGGACTTTTCCTTGTCCTCGGACGCCAGACGTTCAACAGCCTCTTCGCTTGCGCCAAGACGCCCCGCGGAAGACTGGTCGACCGTCTCGCCGAACCGTTCTCCACGCGCGCCATCGAGCGCCTGATCAACCGGAACCACATGATCGCCCAGCTTGGCGTCATCGGGGCGTAGCTCGCCCTTGCGACCCGTCGCCTTTGTTTCATCAAAGGGTTGGGCGAAAGCCTGATTGTCGGCCGGGGCGGCGTCGGTGGAATAATGGGAAGCCATTTCCGCCTCCTTCTTGCTGTTGTCCTTGCTCAAACAACGCGCACGCCCCCTGCCCCGTTCCGGGAAAGATCAGTCCGCCAGCACCGCATCGACGCTGACCAGCTCCCAGTCCTGCATCTGGTCGAGATAGGCGTCGAAATACGCCTTGTGCGAGGCGCCCACGATGACCAGCATTTTCGCGCCTGGCTGATTGCCCGCCGCCTCGACGATATTGGCCGCCATGCGCAGATTGCGGGTCTGCCACCAGCTCACATACTGGCGGGCGACCGCGTCATGGTCGGGCGTGGCGGCGGCGAGGCCGAAATCGCCAGCGATCGTGGCGCGCTGATAGCGCGGCGCATTAATGAAGCGATAGCCCGCCAGCACCCGTTCGGGGGACCCCAGATAGGTGCGCGCCTCCTCAAACACGCCATCCACCTCCGGATCGGATTGCGCCCAGACCGACTGGATGGTCGGTCCCAGCGTATCCGGCGCATGGGCATAGATGGAATCCGCCGTGTGATCATCCATGGTCGCCAGATGATCGAGCCCCAGCTCGGCCCCCAGCGCCACGGCGAGAACCGCGTTCTCGTTGCGTGAGGCCAGCATGGCGTTGAACGCCTCCACCAGCGCCTCGGTCAGACCGTCTTCCGCAAGCCGTTCAGCCTCCTCCAGCTGCGCCCAGTGCAGCGCAGCGGACCAGGGCTCGCCAGCCCCGTAGAGCAAGAGCGCCATCGCCCGGCGCTCGGACGCGCTCGGGGCGTCCGGGAAGTCCTGAAGCCGGGCGCGGGCTTCTATGAAGGCTTCAGGCTGGCTCATCCCCAAGGCGTCGAGCGCCGGCTGGGGATCGCGACAATACTGATCCGCCAGTCCTTCATAGAGCCCGGCATAGCGGCGCAGCTCGTCACAGCCGCGCCCGCCAATGGCTTCAATGGCGATGATGTCGGGGGCGAACGCCTCAAGCCGCTCAAGCACCAGATCGAGATCGCCGGGACTGAGCGCGCCATCAGGCAATTGGTTGAGGTGCGCCGTGCCCAGCACCAGAACCTGCGTCGGTTCACCGCCGAGCGGATCCTGAACACCGGAAAAATCAATGTCCGGCTCGGTCGCCTGAGCGAGCGTGAGGGCGGCGAAGGCCGTGAGTGTGATGAGCATGATGTTCTGTCCCCGTTGCGATCTCTGATCAGAAGATGCCGCATCCCGTCCCGATGGATGCAGCATGAGCCTGACAGCTCGGGTCCGGACAGACGAGTTACAAATGAAAAGGCCGGGCGAAACGCCCGGCCTTTCCTGTTCGGTCTGCGACCTTGCCTACGCAGCTTTCGCCGGAGCAAAGCGGCCGTAGAAGGTGTCACCCTTGCTGGCCATGTCGCGCAGCAGGGCAGGCACTTCGAACGGCTTGCCGTACTTGGCTTTCAGCGCATCGGCGCGTTCCACGAAGGCCTTGGCGCCGATGGTGTCGATGAAGCTCAGCACGCCGCCGGTATAGGGCGCAAAGCCCCAGGCGAGGATGGAGCCGACATCGGCTTCACGCGGGTCGGCGACGATCTCTTCTTCCATCGTCCGGGCCGCTTCGAGCGCCTGGGCGTAGAGGATGCGATCCTTCAGCTCGTCCACGGTCGGCTGCTCGTCGAGCAGCTTGCCGTTCGGCGCGAACTGATCGAGCTCGTCCCAAAGCTGCTTGCCTTCGTCGGTATAGACGTAGAAGCCCTTCTGGTTCTTGCGGCCATAACGACCCAGCTCGTACATCTTCTCGATGACTTCCGCGTTCGGGGTGTCCTCGAACGCATCGCCCAGGTCCTTCTTGGTCTGCTGAAGCACCTTGTAACCCAGATCAATGGCCACTTCGTCCTGCAGCGAGAGCGGGCCGACCGGCATGCCGGCCATCTTGGCCGCGTTCTCGATCAGGGCCGGCTTCACGCCTTCGGTCAGCATGTACATGCCCTGCTCGATGTAACGCATCACGCAGCGGTTGGCGTAGAAGCCGCGGGTGTCGGCGACGACGATCGGGGTCTTCTTGATCTTGGCCACGAAGTCCAGGCACAGCGAGATGGCGCGCGGGCCGGTTTTCTCGCCGACGATCAGCTCGACCAGCATCATCTTCTCGACCGGCGAGAAGAAGTGAACGCCGATGAAATTCTCCGGACGCGAAGAGGCTTCGGCCAGCGACGTGATCGGAATGGTCGAGGTGTTCGAGCCAAAGATCGCGTCCTTGGGCAGGTGCTCTTCAGCCGCCTTGGTGATCTGGTGCTTGAGCTCGGAGTTCTCGAACACCGCCTCGACCACCAGATCGACGTCCTTCAGGAGCGAATAGTCGGTGGTCGCGGTGACGAGGTTGGTCTTGGCGTCCGCCGCTTCCTGGGTGAGCTTGCCGCGCTTGACGCCCTTGGCGAAGTGCGCCGCCACATGGGCCTTGCCCTTGTCCGCGCCTTCCTGGTTGACGTCGATCAGCACAACCTCGATGCCCGCCTGAGCGGAGACCGTGGCGATGCCGGCGCCCATGAAGCCCGCGCCGATGACGGCGATCTTCTTGATCTCGGCCTTCTGCTCGCCTGCCGGACGGCGTGCGCCTTTTTCCAGCGCCTGCTTGGACAGGAAGAGCGAACGGATCATGTTCCGGCTCTCGGGGCGCATCAGCAGCTTGGTGAAATAGCGGCTCTCGATGCGCAGGGCGGCGTCCATCGGGACCTGCAGGCCTTCATAGACGCAGGACAGGATGTAACGCTGGGCCGGATAATTGCCGTAGGTTTCCTTGAGCAGCATCGGGGATGCGCCCATGAAGACCTGAAGGCCGGCGGGGTGGTAGGGGCCGCCGCCGGGGATCTTGAACTTGTCCTGATCCCAGGGCTGCTTGCCGCCCATGGCGTCCGCTTTCACGAGTTCCTTCGCCTTGGCGACGATCTCGGAGAGCGGCGCGATCTCATGCACCACGCCCTGCTGCTTGGCGGTTTCAGCGTCGAGCTGCTTGCCCTGCAGCATGACCGG
>NZ_DJIQ01000059.1:0-18108 GCF_002433705.1 Oceanicaulis sp. UBA6590 | reverse complement strand
GGCAGAACGCCGACAAGGGCTTCAGGCAGGCCGAGCTTGGCGCCGGTATCGGTCGCCATGACGCGGTAATGGCAGGCGAGCGTGACTTCAAAGCCGCCGCCCAGCGCCAGACCGTTAATGGCGGCTGCGATGGGCTTGCCGCAGGTTTCCAGCGCCCGCAGGGACTGATTCAGGCGATAGGCCGTGTCGAACAGCTTGGATTTCGCTTCCTCTTCGGACAGGCCCTTGAGGTCGGCCATGCCGCCGCCGAGTTCAGACAGGTCGGCGCCGGCGCAGAAGGCTTTCTTGCCCGAGGTGATGACCGCGCCCTTGATGGCGTCGTCAGAGCCGATCTTCTCGACGATCTGCCCCATCTCCTGCATGACGGAGTTGGACAGAACGTTCATCGAGACGTTCGGAGAGTCAAAGGTGATGAGCGCGATGCCGTCGCCGTCCACCTCGAATTTGAAATGCGTATAGGTCATTGTGAGGTCTCCTGTGACGATGACGCCTGCGCGTCACCGCCCCCTTGGTCATTCTTCTTGAACGTTGAAAAGGCCAGGCCGAACAGAGGCGACAGACACACGCCGATCACGATCCCGGTCGCCAGGCCAAGGGCGAGATTGCCCAGCCAATCGCCGAAACCGATGCCGAAGATGAGGCCGAGAACCACGCCCGCAGGCAGGCCCTTGCCGATATCCATTTTCGACAGAAGCGTATTGTCCGTCTTCGAAGTCATGCTCCGGTCTCCGTGTCCGTATCGTCTTGATCCTTGGGATCGTCTGACCTGTTCAGCAGAGCTGTTCCGATAGCGACAGCGAACGGCAAACCGACGCCCGGTCCGAAGGCGAGGCCGAGGCCCAGGCCCAGAAGCGGGTTGTCCAGCGCCACGCCGAAAGCGACGCCGAGGGAGATCCCCAGCGCTGCGCCAATGGCCAGCCCGAATGGCAAGCCCTTGAGCAGGGCGTTCTGGCTGGCGGCCGGTTTGGAGTTCGCTTCAGCCATCAGATCAGACGCGCTCGATGATGGTCGCGGTGCCCATGCCGCCGCCGACGCAGAGCGTGGCGAGGCCGGTGCCCTTGCCGGTGCGCTCGAGCTCGTCGAGCACGGTCCCGAGGATCATCGCGCCGGTTGCGCCCAGCGGGTGACCCATGGCGATCGCGCCGCCATTGACGTTGGTCTTGGAGTGCTCGACGCCGAGATCTTCCATGAAGCGCAGAACGACGGACGCGAACGCCTCGTTCATCTCAAACAGATCGATGTCGGACGGGCTCATGCCGGCCTTCTTGAGCGCCTTGCGGGCGGACGGAGCCGGACCGGTCAGCATGATGGTCGGCTCGGAGCCGATGGAGGCCATGGCGCGGATGCGGGCGCGCGGCTTGAGGCCGAGCTTCTCGCCCATTTCCTTGGTGCCGATCAGGATGGCGGCGGCGCCATCCACGATGCCCGAGGAGTTGCCGGCGTGGTGGACGAAGTTGATCTTCTCGATGTCAGGATATTTCTGCATCGCGACCTTATCGAGGCCCACGAAAGCCGACAGATCCTTGAAGGACGGCTTGAGGCTCGCCAGCGACTGCATGTCGGTGCCCGGACGCATGTGCTCGTCATGATCAAGCTGGACAAGGCCGAGCTGGTTTTTCACCGGCACGATGGACTTGTCGAAGCGACGCTCTTTCCAGGCGGCTTCGGCGCGGTTCTGGGACTCGATGGCGTAGGCGTCCACATCGTCACGGGAATAGCCGTACTTGGTGGCGATCAGGTCGGCGGACACGCCTTGCGGCACGAAGTAATGGTCAAACGCCATTTCCGGGTCGACCGCCATGGCGCCGCCGTCAGAGCCCATCGGCACGCGGGACATGGCTTCCACGCCGCCGCCAATGGCCATGTCGGCTTCGCCGGACATGACTTTCGCCGCGGCGAGGTTCACCGCTTCAAGGCCGGAGGCGCAGAACCGGTTGACCTGGAAGCCCGAGGCGGTCTCGGCATAGTTGGCGTTGATCGCGGCGGCGCGGGCGATATTGGCGCCCTGCTCGCCGACCGGGGAGACGCAGCCCAGGATCACGTCATCCACATAGGACGTGTCGAGATTGTTGCGCTCACGGATGGCTTCGAGTTGCTGGGTGGCGAGCTGAAGCGCGGTCACTTCGTGAAGCGTGCCGTTCTTCTTGCCCTTGCCGCGCGGGGTCCGCGTGGCGTCAAAGATATAAGCGTCAGTCATTTACTGGGCTCCCTGTGTTTGGGCTCCCGTCGCGCCGCAGGCGTGGCGGGTCCATTCGTAATGTCCGTCCGAGACAGTGATCTCGCTGTCGGAGACGCGACTGAGGATGTGCGTGTTCTCGGCCATTCGCTGGCCTTCTTCTGCGCATTGCGTGCGCGCTGCGATCCGGTCCCCGTCGCGTTCAAGCGCGAGGACGTCGCAGCTGCGTTCGTAGAGCTCGAGCCGGTCCGGGCCGAGCCGGAACAGACCCTCTTCCGCACACGAGGCGTCCATGCCCCAGCGTCCGGAAAAGGTCTGCTCGAAATAGGCGCGCGGCGAAGCCGCATCGGGGGCGGCCTCGCTCGCTGGCGGCGCGTCAGGCGCACAGGCGACGAGCAGACCGCCCGCCGCCGCACTTATGACGAACCGCGTCAGCATTACAGCGTCCGGGCGATCAGGAGCTTCATGATCTCGTTGGTGCCGCCATAGATGCGCTGCACCCGCGAGTCCCGCCACATGCGCGCGATGGGATACTCGTTCATGAAGCCATAGCCGCCATGCAGCTGGACGCATTCGTCGATCAGCTCGCACTGGATGTCCGTCGTCCAGTATTTCGCCATCGACGCTGTCGCCGCATCGAGCTGGCCCTTGATCAGAAGATCAGAGCAGTGCTGGACAAAGACCTCGGCGATGGTCGCCTTGGACTTGAGTTCGGCGAGCTTGAACTGGGTGTTCTGGAAGCCCATCACCGGCTTGCCGAACGCCTGGCGTTCCTTGACATAGGCGATGGTCTCGGCGAGGGCGCGCTTCATCATGCCCACGGCCTGGACCGCGATCTGAAGACGCTCCTGCGGCAGCTGTTCCATCAGCTGGAAGAAGCCCTGGCCTTCCGCCTCGCCCAGCAGGGCCTCTGCGGGGACCTTCATGTCCTCGAAGAACAGCTCGGCGGTGTCCTGGGACTTCATGCCGACCTTGTCGAGATTGCGGCCGCGGCGGAAGCCATCCAGCCCGTCGGTCTCGACGAGGAAGAGCGAGGTGCCCTTGGCGCCGCCCTTGGGATCGGTCTTGGCCACGACCACGATGAAGTTCGCGGTGCCGCCATTGGTGATGAAGGTCTTGGACCCGTTGATCTTGTAGCCATTGCCGTCCTTGACGGCCGTGGTCTTGATGCCCTGAAGATCAGAGCCGGCGCCCGGCTCGGTCATGGCGATCGCGCCGACATATTCGCCGGAGATCAGCTTGGGCAGGATGCGCTTTTTCTGCTCTTCAGTGCCGTAGTGCCAAACGTAAGGGGCCACGATGGAGTTGTGCAGGCTCGCGCCCCAGCCATCCACGCCCATTTCGGAAATGGCCATGTGGAAAGCGTAGTCATGGCGCCAGTCGCCGCCCGCTCCGCCGTATTCCTCGGGGGCTGCGGGGCACAGCAGGCCGTTTTCGCCGGCCTTGTTCCAGACCTCGCGGTCCACCATGCCTTCCTTTTCCCAACGATCGCCGTGGGGCAGGCATTCCTTTTCGATGAAGCTGCGCACAGCGCCATCGAAAATGTTGACGTCTTCCTGATCCAGCCATTCAGGCTTGGGCACATTGAGAACTTGCGCCGTCATTTGGTCTCCTCCCAGATAGGTCTTGGCGAAAAAGCCCTCCGTCCCGGGGACGGAGGGCTTTTCGCAATCAGTCTCAGAACGCCTCGGCTTCGAGGGTCATCATGGTCTCGGCGCCGGATTCGATGCGGGCCAGATGGGCGTCCGCCTGCGGCAGCCAGCGTTCGACGAAATATTTCGCCGTCACCAGCTTGGTCGCGTAGATCGGATCGCTGTCGCCCTTCTTGGCGGCCGCCACCTTGGCCATTTTCGCCCACATATAGGCAAAGCAGGTCAGGCCGAAGAGGTGCATGTAATCGGTCGAGGCGGCGCCGGCGTTGTCGAAGTTCTCAAGGCCCTTCTCGACCAGCCAGTTGGTGGCCTTCTGAAGCTTGGCCTTCACGTCCGCGAGACCGTCCACATAGATCTTGAGATCGGCGTCGCCCTGGTTCTCGGCGATGAAGTCATCGAGCTCGCCGAAGAAGGAGTTGATCGGACGCATGCCGGCCATGGCCAACTTGCGGCCCACCAGGTCGAGCGCCTGAACGCCGTTGGTGCCTTCATAGATCAGGGTGATGCGCGCATCGCGCAGCAGCTGCTCGATGCCCCACTCACGGGTGAAGCCCGAACCGCCATGCACCTGCAGGCCGGTGGAGACGCTCTCATAACCCTTGTCGGTCAGATAGCCCTTCACGATCGGGGTCAACAGCGCCATGAAATCGCCAGCCTTCTCGCGCACGGCCTCGTCCTCGGCCTTGTGCTCGAGATCGCCCTGCAGCGCGGTCCAGTAGGTGAAGGCGCGCGCGCCCTCCACGAACACTTTCTGGTCCATCAGCATGCGGCGCACATCGGGGTGCACGATGATCGGGTCGGCCGGGCCGTCCGGGTTTTTCGGACCGGTCAGGGAGCGGCCCTGGATGCGGTCCTTCGCGAAGGCCAGCGAATACTGGTAGGCGGTTTCCGCCAGGCCCAGACCCTGCAGGCCCACGCCCAGACGCGCCTCGTTCATCATGACGAACATGATCTTGAGGCCCTTGTTCTCTTCACCCACGAGCCAGCCGGTCGCCTCGTCATAGTTCATGACGCAGGTGGCGTTGCCGTGAATGCCCATCTTCTCTTCCAGGCCGCCGCACTTGAGCGAGTTGCGCTCGCCCGGATTGCCATCGGCGTCCGGCAGGTATTTGGGCACCACGAACAGCGAGATGCCTTTCACGCCCTGCGGCGCGCCTTCCACGCGCGCCAGCACCAGGTGAACGATATTGCCGCTCATCTCGTGCTCGCCGGCGGAGATCCAGATCTTCTGGCCGGAAATCTTGTAGGTGCCGTCGCCCTGGGGAACCGCCTTCGTGCGCAGCATGCCCAGATCGGTGCCGCAATGGGGCTCGGTCAGGTTCATGGTGCCCGACCATTCGCCGGAGAACATCTTCGGCAGGTAAAGCTCTTTCTGTTCCTGGGAACCGCCCACCAGAAGGGCTTGCGCCGCGCCGTTGGTCAGGCCCGGATACATGCCGAAGGCCATGTTGCAGCTCGTGACCATCTCGTTGAAGGCGAGATTGAGATAGTGCGGCAGCGCCTGACCGCCGAATTCCGCCGGCGCGGACAGCGCGGTCCAGCCGCCTTCGGTCATCTGGTCGTAAGCGTCCTTGAAGCCGGTGGGGGTGGTGACCACGCCGTCATCCAGCTTGCAGCCCTCATGGTCGCCGACCTTGTTGAGCGGATGCAGCACGCCTTCGCAGAACTTGCCGCCCTCTTCCAGGATGGCGTTGACGATATCCTCGGACGCATCAGCGAAGCCGGGAATGTCGCTGTATTGCTGAACGTTCAGCAGCTCGTTCAGCACAAATTTCTGGTCTCGATTTGGGGCCTTGTAGTCGGGCATTGGGACCGTCTCCGTAGGGGTCGAGGTGGTTATAGGTATGGGGCCATGTCGGCCTGTGCGCGTCGAGTCCTGTCACGGCCTCTTCGCGAAAGCGTCATATCGGGTCGTCCGGCGCATGGCCGGACCATTGCGTCAGTCGGGCCGAGGCCAGCGCCTCAAAGGCGGCGGCGCGGCGCTTGATGTCTTCGGACGGCTCCCGGTCGGCCAGCCGCTCTTCCAGCCAGGCGCAACCGGCGTTCAGTTCGGCGAGGGCGTCCTCGATGTCATTGCGTTGCTGTTCGAGCGCCGTGATCCGCGCACGAAACCGTTTGAGATTGCGCGATAGGGTTTCATGCGAGCGGGCCGCAAGCGCTTCAAGATCCAGCATCTCACCGATTTCCTCGAGCGAGAAGCCCACCCGCCGACCGCGCAGGATCAGGGAGAGGCGCGCCACATCGGCGGCCGTATACCAGCGCGATCCGCCGCGACGCTTGGGATTGAGCAGGCCTTTCTGCTCGTAAAAGCGCAGCGTGCGCGGGGTCACGTCGAACTTTTCCGCGATCTCGCGGATCGAAAGCTCAACATCAGAGGGCGCGGTCTGAGTCATGGCGGGGAGTGTATGCGCCTTGACGTGAACGTCAACGTCAATCTGGTGACATCTATGCGACGCCCTCAACCTTGTCTTATAGACGCCTTGACCGCGCCGCATTCGTCGATTGATTTGGCGGTTAACTGAAGCAGACTCGCCGTTCATTCGGCCAAGGATTTGCAAATGCGCCTGATCGCGTTCGCCGCCTGCCTTTTGCTGACCTCGCCCGCCTGGGCGCAAGGCGAAGCCGCGTCGGCGCCCGCCGACGAAATCCAGACCCTCTGGCGGGTGGATGTCTCTTCGGTCGGGTCCTCCGCCGCCCGCGAAGGCCGGTCCCGCAGCGTGCGATACGGAGAGGACTGGGCCAGCTGGGTGACCGAACAGGGCGCGCAGATGTGGCTCGATATCGGCCAGCGCGCGCTCTACGCCCAACCCGCCGATCAGACCGATATCATGCAGACCAGCCTGTATGCCGAGGCGCGGCGTCATCTTGATATCTATGTCGCGCTCAGCGAGGGCGGGCGTCGCGACGTCATCAGCTTCGGCAATGCCGGGACCTTTGACAGGGTCTGGCTCGAAGCCGCCACCGGCGTCGCCTCCCAGAGCGGCGCGCTGGCCCTCACCGACACCCCCACCGGCTTTGTCGCCCAGTACAACAACCAGCTTGTCTTCAGCGCGGATTATGGCGGCGAAGGATCGAGGTGCGAGGCGGACAGCATAGACAATGCACATGCCGCCAGCGCCCTGGCGTGGCTGCCCTATGTCGCTCCGATCCACCCCGAAATCATGGCGCGCCTGTCTCAGTCCTCGCGCTTTCCCTGTGCGTTCAGCTTCATCGTCTACAGCCCCGACAGCCCCGCCGGGCGCATGGAGCGCTGGACCCGTGACGTCGACGCTCCGGAGGTCCTGCCTGGCTTGCCGCCATTGCCCGAGAACGCGACCCTGATCCCGGCGGGCGCGGATCGCCTGAACCAGGTGCTCGAGGCTGCGCAGAGCGCCCTCTCCGGCGCTCGGGGCTCCGCGCCGACGCCGGTGGATTTCTTTGACGAAAGCCAGAGTCTTCAGGAAGACGGCGATTATGCGGGCGCCTTGCTGGTGCAGATTCAGGAAACCCATCATTTCGGCCCCTGCCCGGAAGCCTCCATCGGCAGCGATCGCCTGACCTGCGCCTATGCCAGCGCTCTGGCGCTCCAGGGCGCCGAGGATGAAGACTTCCGCACCCTGTCAGCAGGGCTGGAAGCGCTCGCGGAGAATGATCCAGCTGCGGCAGTTGAGCGTTTCGCCCTGTTCATCGACCGGGACGGCCATGCCGGAGCCGCAGCGCGCCTTCTGACCGCGAACGCGCTGATCAGCTGGGGGCGCGTCGGTCTGCAAGCGCATCCTGAACTCGATCCCGCGCAATTGCTGGCTCAGGCCCTGGTCCTGGACCCTTTCGCTCCCGACGCCTACTGGCATCTGGGTCAGCGCTATCTGGCCGCTGGCGCCCCCGCGCCGGCCTGGTCCCTGTTCGATCTCGGACGCGAATTGCCGCGCCCGATCGAGGATACGCCGCTCGCCCAGGTCGATGTGCTGGAGGCGCGCATGACCGAGCTGGCCCCCTTCTGGCTGCCGTCAGCCCCCTCCATGCCTGTTCAATGATCAGATTCTCTCCAGTTTAAGAGAGATTTACGAGGCGTTAACCGCATCACCTGCTCTTGATTCAGAGTTGAGTCCGTGCGTTCGCCCGCCGGAGCGGTGATTCCATGTGGATATACCAGATATGGCGCCTGCCTGACTGGTTTACACAATATTAACCGCGTCTATAGGGTCGAGGCTGGACATTGGAGATGAGTCGGCATGCCGCCTGTGGCGCCCTGGAGTGTGAAGGGGATTGATCCCCGCGCCCGCGCCCTCGCCAAATCTGCGGCGAGGCGTGAAGGCATGACTCTGGGCGAATGGCTCAATCGGGTCATTCTGGATGACGGCGTCTCCGAACCCGCCAAGGACTGGGATGACCAGCTGTCGCGCTTCCCCGGATTCGGCGACGGCGATGGCGGCGGATCTGACAGCGATGACGCGCTGAACGAGCTGGTGCAGCGCCTGTCTGACCGGCTGGAGGCGTCCGAGCGGCGCTCTACCCAGGCCCTCTCCCATATCGATCAGTCGGTGACCGCGATCTCGCGCCGCCTCGACATGATCGAGGACAATATCGATGACGACGGCGAAAGCGCGCAGGACGCGCTCAAGCGCACCCGCGCCCAGCAGGATGAACTTCTCGATCGTGTTCGCCGTCTCGAGCGCTCCGGACCGGGCGCAGGCGCAGACCCCGCCGCATTGAAGTCTGTCGAGACCACTGTCGGGAAACTGGCCAGCCGTCTTTACGAGACCGAGCGCGATGTGCGCACCGAACTCGATACCCTGGCGCACAAGGAAGAGCGTCGCCGCGACAGCGCCGAGCGCGGCCTCGAAAAGCTGGGCCAGCGCCTGGAGGACACCGAGAAGACCCTGACCGACGAGACCCGCGCCCTGCGCGATCTGGTCGAGACCCGCGATGAACGCACCCAGTCCCTGCTGAGCGACCTGCAGGACACTTCACGCTCGCTGCAAAGCCGGATCATCTCGGCGGAAAGCGCTACCCAGCGCGCTGCTGAAGCGCTGGCGGGTTCACAGGAGAAGCTCGATGCGCGGTTGCGCCAGCTCGAGAGCCTGCAGTCGAACGCCCTCAAGGAAGAGGATGTGCAGCGGCGCATTGATGCGCTGGCGCGCGAAGTCGCCGATGTGATCCGCGACACGCGCAGCGAATGTGCGCGCCAGATCGCGGAAGTCTCCAGGAACGCGGACGGTCCGCGTCTTGAGCGCGCGCTGGCGGAGGCGGAAACGCGACTGCGCGCCGCCGAGCAGCGCCAGTCTGATTCCCTTCAGCGCATCGGCGCGGAAGTGGCCCGCCTGGCGCGGGCCGTGGATCAGAGACTGGACCGGTCAGAGCAGCGCCTTCAGCGCCGCCTGGATGAAGCCGAAGCCAAACGACAGAACAAAGAAGATCGCGCCGACATCGAAGCGCGTCTCGAAAAGGTTCGCCAGGACAATTCCGTTGCGATGCGGCGGATTGGCGAACAGGTGGCCAAGCTTGGGGAAAACTTGGCAGATCGCGTTCAGCAGGCCGAGCACCGCTCGGCGCAGGCGGTCGAAGCAGCGGGCGAACGCATGGCCCAGGTTGTCGAACGACTGGAACAGTCCCGCTCCTCCAATACGGAGCAGGATCTGGAAACCCGTATCCGCGCCTCGGAAGAACGCACGGCCCAGCGCATCGAACAGGCCATGACCGGCCTTCATGAGCGACTGGATCAGGCCCGGCAGGACACCAGCGAAGCGTTGTCGCCTGTCCAGAAGGCCATGAACGCGCTGGCGATCCGGCTTGAAGCCATTGAGGGTCGCAAGGGCAAATCCCGGGACAAGGACAAGGACGAGTCCAAGGCCATCGTTCAGGAAGCGGACGACGCCATCAACGACTTCTCCAGACCCTTGCCCGAAGCGCCCGACCGCTGGGTGAACGCAGACGATTCCGATGAGGATTTCGCGCTGCCCGCGCACGACGATTTCGACATCAAGGCGGAACCCGCTCGCGCCTCCTCCTTCACCCGTCCGGATCCGGTCCCTGTCGCCTCCGCCAAGCCTCAGCCTGCGCCGCAGCACCGCGCGCCCGAAGCCGAGGCCGAACCGCGCAAACCCGCCGCCATGGGCGCAACCGCCGATGCGGACTTCCTGGCGAAGGCCCGCAAGCAGGTGCGCGCGAACCGGGGCGGAGAGGCGGGATGGACCCCGCCCGTTCAGAAAGAGCAGCGCGGCTCCAACAAGACCTTGCTCCTGGGCGCCAGCGCGCTGGGCTTTCTCGCCATCGCGGCGGCGGCCGGCATGCTGGTGATGGAAGCGATCAATGGTCCCGAACAGTCGGCCCTGAGCGCGGACCCGTCCGCGTCGCTGTCGAGCCTTTTCTCCGAACCGGCGGACCTGTCCGCGCCCTCTACCGATACCGGCGCTACCGCAATACAGGCCGAGCCTGCTGCGACGTCTGGGACAGAGACTGCCGCGGCAGACGCTGAGACCGTCCAGAGCCAGCCCGAGGCTGCGCCAGCTCCAACCCAAGCAGCTCCGACCCCCGCCCCGCCTCCGCAACAGCGTGCATCACAAACCGAAGCGGCGCCGAGCCTTGAAAGCGCCGCGGCCAGTGGCGACGCCGTGGCGCGCTATCAGCTGGCGCTGCAGCAGCTGGAAGACCAGCGCTATTCGGACGCCGCCGCCCTGATGCGCCGCGCCGCCGAGCAAGGCGTTCCCGCGGCGCAGCGCCGCTTTGCGCTGATGCTGGCCAATGGCGAGGGCGTGCCCGCCAATCCGGCCGCAGCCCGCGACTGGATGGCCCGCGCCGCCGGGAACGGCAATGTGCAGGCCATGCATGACGCAGGCGGCATGTTCATCAACGCCGAGTCCACGCCTGAATTTCAGGAAACCGCGGCCCGCTGGTTCGAACAGGGGGCGCTTCACGGTCTCGTGGACAGTCAGGTGAATATCGCGCTTCTCTTCAAGGAAGGCTTCGGCGTGCCGCAAAGCCCGGCTGACGCCTATGCCTGGTTCACCATCGCTGCGAATGCAGGAGACGCCGAGGCGCGCAATTCCGCCGCCGAGCTGCGCTCCATGCTGACCCCCGAACAGCGCGCGGCGGCGGAATCGGTCGCCCGCAATTTCACCCCGCGCCCATCCGATCCCGAAGCGCAGGGCGATTACGCGCCCCAGCCGTGGGAGACCGACGTCATCGCCAGCCCGGCCCAGATCGCCCGGGCCCAGGCGCTCCTGTCCCAGCTGGGCTACCAGCCCGGCCCTGCGGACGGGATGATGGGCGCGCGCACGCGCAGCGCCATTCGTGACTTCCGCCGTTCTGAAGGCCTGACAGTGTCGGACCGGGTGGACAGCACCCTGCTCTCACGGCTTGAACAAGCCGCCGCCGGTTAGGCCGGGGCGGTGCAGATCTACCTGCCCATAGCCGAGATTTCGCTGAACCTCTGGCTCTTGCTGGGCCTGGGTCTGGGCGTGGGATTTCTATCGGGCCTGTTCGGCGTGGGCGGCGGCTTCCTGATGACGCCGATCCTGATCTTTCTCGGGATTCCGCCCGCTGTGGCCGTGTCCAGCCAGGCGAACCAGATTGTCGCCAGCTCGGTTTCCGGCGCGCTCGCCCATTTCCGGCGCAAGACGCTGGATGTGAAAATGGGGCTGATCCTCCTGATCGGCGGCGTGGTCGGCTCGATTTCCGGCGTCCAGCTCTTCGGCCTGCTGCAGCGCCTGGGGCAGATCGATCTCGTGATTTCGCTCTGCTATGTGGGCTTTCTGGGCGTCATCGGCGGCCTGATGCTGGTGGAAAGCGTGAACGCCATCCGTCGTCGGCGCGGCGCGAGCGGCCCGGTGCGCCCCAAGCGCCGCAAGCGCGGACTGATCGACGCCCTGCCATTCAAGACCCGCTTTGCGGTCTCGGGCCTCTACATGAGCGTCATCCCGCCCATCGCCATCGGGTTTCTCGTAGGCGGACTTGCCGCGCTGATGGGCGTTGGCGGCGGCTTCGTCATGGTTCCCGCCATGATCTACCTTCTGCGCATGCCCACGAATGTGGTGATCGGCACCTCCCTGTTCCAGATCCTGTTCGTGGCCGCGCTGACGAGCTTTCTGCAGGCGGTGCAGAACCAGACCGTGGACATGGTTCTGGCGGGCATCCTGATCCTCGGCAGCGTGGTGGGCGCCCAGATCGGCGCGCGCTTCACCAGCAAGATCCCGGCTGAAGAGCTGCGCGCCCTCCTGGCGCTGATCGTGGTCAGCGTCTGCCTGAAACTGGCCTGGGACCTCACCAGCACGCCGGCCGACCTGTTTGTGCTCATCGACGCACAGGGAGGTCAGTGATGCTCAGACACCTCGCTCTGGTCCTGACCCTTCTCGCCGCCGCGGGCGGGACAGCCTTTGCAGCGCCGCCTGAAGGCGTCCAGCCGCCCGCCCAGATCGCCGCCGCCCTGACCGAGGATGTGGTGGAGATCCGCTCCACCTTCGCCGGCGCCGAGCTGACCCTTTACGGCGCGGCGACCGGGCTGCAGGAAGGGGATGACATCGTGGTGGCCGTGCGCGGCCCGGCGGGCGATCTGCGGGTCATGCAGAAACGCCGGGTGCTGGGCATCTGGATCAACGCCGCCCCGGTCCGGTTCGAGGATGTGGCGGGGTATTACGCGGTCGCCTCCACGCGCCCGCTGTCTGACTTCGCCAGCTTCTCGGCGCTCCGCCGCAATCAGATCGGCATGGACCATGTGCGGCTCTACGCGCCTGAAAGCATTCGCCGGGAAACCCTGTTCGGCGTGCGCAACGTGATGGTGACCGATCTTGGGGGCGAGATCGTGGACTATCGCGCAGCCCTGGTGCGCAACAAGGCCCGGCGCGGCCTGTACGGCGAAGCGCCGGGCGGCGTCGAACTGCTGGAAGGCGGGCTGTTCAGGGCCCGTGTGATCCTGCCGCCCACCACGCCGACCGGCACCTATAACGCAGATGTGTACCTGTTCCGGGATGGACAACCCATCGCAACCCGGCGCACGGATCTGACCGTGGTGAAGGCGGGCGCGGAGCGGGCCATCTATGATCTGGCCCAGAACCGTCCGGTCGTGTACGCCTTTATCTCGGTCCTCCTGGCCATGCTGGCCGGGTGGACGGCGGCCGCGGTCACCCAGCGGCGCTAATGGTTCAAGTCTGATACGAGGCGCCCGCCATGCAACGTCTTAGCGAAGCTCCCCCTCTGGTCCTGATCCTCGGGTTTGGCGGCCTTCTGCCCTTCCTCGCCGGCGCCATCGGCGTCATGGCGGGCGGCCAGGCCGCGCTGCAGGCGGCGACCGCCCTTCCGGTCTACGCTGCGGTGATCCTGTCCTTCCTGGCGGGCGGACGCTGGGCCAGCGAGCTGGTGATCCGCAGCGACAAGCCGCGCTCTGGGGTCATGGTGCTGTCCATCCTCCTGAGCCTTGCGGGATGGGTCGCGGTGGTCATCCAGGTCTGGAACCGTCCCGGACTGCCGCTGGATCTGGAGCTGACCGGCTGGGGCCTGCTGATCGCGGGCTTCGTCATCCAGTTCCTGTGGGACCGGACCGCCATTCGCGGCGCGACCTTTCCCGGCTGGTACATGCCGCTGCGCTTCATCCTGACCGCTGTTGTCGTGCTGTGCCTGGCGCTGACCGCCTTCGTGCGCAGTTCTCCGACCTTCAGCCTCTAATCGCCCAGAAGGCGGGACCCGCTGACCGCATAGACCCGGTCACGGCCCAGCATGTAGGCGTGCGGACGCTCACGAAAGAGCGGCGCATAGGCGGCGTCGCAGACATTCAGCCCACCGGTGAACGCCCCGAAGGCGGGCAGGATCAGCCGCGCGCCATCGGTGGCGAAACAGCGCCGACGCACACGGCGTCCTTGTCCTGAGATCTTCGCACACGGATGCAGATGCCCGGCCACCTCGCCAGGATGATCACCCGCCTGCGGTTCATGACGCAGATGGAGCGGGCCCAGATCAAGCTCGAACCCGGCGCGGCCGCCAAAGCGCTCCGGCGGCTTCGGGTCGTGATTGCCTTCAATCCAAAGCCAGTCCTCGACCGAGGCGACGATCTCAGACAGAGCGTCCGCATCTTCAGGGGCCATACGGTCATCCGCGCCCAGATCATGGAAGCTGTCGCCCAGCGCCACCACACGGCGCGGCTGATAGATCGCAATGGCCTCCGCCAGCTTTCGCAACGTGGCGCGGGTGTCATAGGGGGGCAGGAACTGGCCGCGCACCGCATAGGCGCTGCCCTTCTCAAAATGCAGATCGCTGACCAGCAGCACGCCTTCCTCCGCCCAGACCGCCACGCCGGACGGGTCCGCGATCAGGCGGGCGCCGTTCACGGTCATCAGGACCGGATCGGTGAGGGGCGTGCGAAGCGGCTGGGTCATCAGGTCAGTTAGGCGCGGTCCGCGGAACGAGGCAAGGCGTTCAGTCATCCTCGTCTTCATATCCCACCAGCGAGAGCGGGCGGGCCTTATAGCCCTCAAGTTCCGCCCAGCGCGCCAGGGCGTCATCGCGGCCATGAGTGATCCAGACCTCTTCCGGGTTCACGTCGCGAACCGTCCGGGTCAGCTCGTCCCAGTCGGCATGGTCCGACAGGATCAAAGGCAGCTCGACGCCGCGCTGGCGCGCCCTTGCGCGCACCTGCATCCAGCCCGACGCGAAGCTGATGACCGGATCGGAGAACCGCCGCGCCCAGGCCGTCTGAAACGAGGATGGCGGCCCGATCACGATCTTGCCGGCGAAATCCTGCTTCGTTCCCTCGCCATCCTTCAGGGTGGCTTTTGCGAGCGGACCGAGATCGACGCCATGATCCTGATAGAGCGCACAGAGCTGCTCCATCGCGCCATGGATATGGATGGGCGCGTCATGGCCCGCTTCGCGCAACAGACAGATCAGGCGCTGCGCCTTGCCCAGAGCATACGCTCCGACAAGATGGGTGCGATCCGGGTTCTCCTGCACGCTCTTGAGCAGTTTGGCGATCTCGCCCGCATCATCCGGATGCCGGAACACCGGCAGGGCGAAGGTCGCCTCGGTCACATAGACATGGGCGGGAAACACCTCGAAAGGCGCACAGGTGGGATCGCGGCGGCGCTTGTAATCGCCCGACACTCCGATCACGAGACCTTTCCATTCGAGCCGGATCTGGGCGCTGCCCAGGACATGTCCGGCCGGATGAAAGCTCACCTCCACCTCGCCGATCCTGAGGCGTTCGCCATAGGAAATGGGGACCGGATCCGGCGTGAACGCCTCGCCATACCGCGCCGCCATGATGGCGAGTGTCTCAGGCGTCGCCAGAACGCGATCATGCCCGGCCCGCGCGTGGTCGGCGTGGCCATGGGTGACCAGCGCCCGCTCGGCCGGCCGCATGGGGTCAATGAAAAAGCCCCCGGGTTCACACCAGAGGCCGCGTTCGGTCTCGCGCAGAAGCTGCTCAGGTCGGATCATGGAGAAGACATAGGGCGTCTTCGGGGGCCGGGAAACCGGAGATCCTGACAGGAAAGGAGGCGGCGCCGCTTGAGGGGGGAGAGAAAGCGGCGCCGCCCGTTACGGGCTTTGCTAGTGCAGATCGCCCGCAGACAGATGCCGGTCATGGAGGGGCTGAACCGGCCGATAGTTGTGTGCGTAGTGCGCGGTGAAGGCCGCGATCTGTTCGGCGGACGCCGAGATCGGGGTCTGCATCACGGTCCAGGCCACGCCTTCCGAACAGGGCGGCGTGGTCAGCGAACCGGCATAGCGCCAGGCGCTGTGATCCGCCGGGAGGAACGCAGCCGGATCGACATCGTCAACCTCATGATGCTCGCCTTCATGGGGGATCGCGGCCCAGAGCGCGTCGAGTGCGGGATTGGCCGCGCCTTCTTCAAAGAAGACGCCGACAACGGCCAGATGACCGTCTTCGGAGGCGTGCACGAAATGCACTTCCAGCGGATATTGATGGCCGTCCACGGTATGCTCGCTGCCCGCATGGAAGTGGAACTGGACGAGTTCATACTCGCGATCGCCCAGGTGCAGGGAGCCGGCGTCCTCAAGGTCCACCTTGATGGTGTGGCCATTGTCGGTCACCGAGCCTTCGCCGTCTTCCCAGTGCAGCGCCGGCACGGCGTCGGCATGACCGCTGACGGCATGAAGGTCGATGGGCGATTGTTCGTGCCCGCTGTCGCAGGTGGCGTATTCCGCCGACAGCATGCCCCAGTGCTCAGGGCCGCCATCCCCTTCATACCCCCAGGAGGAATGGCCGTGATGGTCGAGCGCGATCGCCGCGCCGCCCAAAGCGAGCACGGCGGACGCCGCCATGGCGGACCCCAGTAAACTCTTACGCATATCCTGCTCCCAACTGTCCCGATCATGGAAATGCGCGCTGTTTCAGCGCATGGAGCAGTTTTGGGCCAGGCGGGTTAATGACGCGTCACAGAGTTGCGTAACGCTTGGCTAATTCAACCTTAAGAACCCGAGCCGCTCGAGCTGGAACTGGCGGTGACCGCCACCGAACTCGCGGTGATGACTGAGACCATGACAGCGGTCTGGGCGGCGATGACGGCGTCCATGGCGCTCAGCGCCCCGTCCTGAAGCCCGGACCGCCCCGCCGTATGAACAAGATGAGCCAGCGCCGTGCGTTCCCCGCCCATGGAGGTGACCGAGTTCGGAACCGCCTGGCGCAGGGTCTCGATGGCAAGCGCATCATCCACGCCCAGCCCCTGAATGGCCCATTGAACGAAACGCTGCCGGAAGGCATGGCGGCGCAGGGCCTTGTGGGTCTGGCGAGCTGCGTCCAGCGCTTCAAATCGCGCCATCGCCTCGTGCGGGTCGGCCTTGAGAAGCGCGCACATCTTGCCGCCATCCCGGGTATGGCCCCGGGATCGCGGATTGGCGCGAAAGACCGCCTCGGCGGCCTCCCGCAAGGCCAGCACTTCGGCCGGGTCATCGCCGCGAGCGGCGTGAATGGCGGCATAGGTGTCCGTCACTGACGCGCTGGCGCGCCACCAGGGCGGCTGAAGCGCCTCGCGCATCGCCAGGAAGCGCTCGATCGGCGTGTCCTCGCTCGAGCCCACGCACAGCATCAACGCCGCCCGTGCGCCGCCGGCGTGCAGACTGGCGCGTTCAAACCAGCCGACATGGTCCTGCAGGGCCGCACGCGCCGCCAGGAAGCGTTCCACCGGGATGTCGTTCTGCGTCATCATGGCGGCGTAGAGCCAGCGCAGCGCGCCGGTCGGTGAGCGCCAACCCAGCTCGGACTTCAGAGCGGCCTGACGGTCGCGAACTTGCGCCACAAGCGCGTCCGGGTCGTCTTCGCGCATGAGCAGACAGGCTGCAGACAGCCAGCAGGCCACCTTTTCCGGACGGGGCCGACCTTCACGGAACGCCTCGTACAGTGCTTCAAGGCGGGCGAGATTGTCGGCGTCGCTCATGAGACCCTCATGTCAAAACATTGATTATTCACATTACATCGCGACCAGACTGAAAGCAAAAACCCCGGAGCCAGGCTCCGGGGTTTTCAATGAGATAAAGGCTCTCGTCCTAGTCCTCGATTTCAAGGCCCGTGTGATAGGCGATGAAGGCCCAGCGATCCGCCGCTTCCTCGATCAGCTTGGACACCGGCGTGCCGGCGCCATGCCCGGCGCGGGTCTCGATGCGGATCAGGGTCGGCGCGTCGCCCGTCTCCGCCGCCTGAAGCGCGGCGGCGTATTTGAACGAATGGCCCGGCACGACGCGGTCATCGGTATCCGCCGTCGTAATCAGAGTCGCCGGATACTCGCCGGTTTCGGGAATGTTGTGATAGGGCGAATAGCCATAGAGCACGTCAAACATTTCCGGGTCCTGCGGGCTGCCATAGTCATCCACCCAGAACCGGCCCGCGGTGAACTGGTTGAACCGCAGCATGTCCATCACGCCCACCGCCGGCAGAGCCGCGGCGAACAGGTCCGGCGCCTGATTGGCGACCGCGCCCACCAGAAGACCGCCGTTTGAGCGGCCATGGATGGCGAGGTGATCGGGGCTGGTCCAGCCCATATCGATCAGGGCGTGGCCGGCATTGATGAAGTCATCAAAGACGTTCTGCTTGTTCGCGAGGCGCCCGGCATCGTGCCAGTCGCGACCATAGGCCGAACCGCCGCGCAGATTGGCGATGGCGTAGACCCCGCCCATCTCCATCCATTGCAGACGCCGTACGTCAAAGTCCGGACGGCGGGTGATGGCAAAACCGCCATAGCCATAGATCAGGGTCGGGCGCACGCCATTGGGATCGACATCCCGGTGATGGGCGACAAACATCGGAATGCGCGCCCCGCCCGTGCTTTCATAGAAGGTCTGGCTGACCACATAGTCATC
>NZ_DJIQ01000019.1:9541-9915 GCF_002433705.1 Oceanicaulis sp. UBA6590 | reverse complement strand
ATCCTGCTGATCGGCCCGACCGGCTGCGGCAAGACGCTGCTGGCTCAGACGCTCGCGCGCATACTCGACGTGCCTTTCACCATGGCCGACGCCACCACGCTGACCGAAGCCGGTTATGTGGGCGAGGACGTGGAGAATATTGTTCTCAAGCTGCTGCAGGCAGCCGATTACAATGTCGAGCGCGCCCAGCGCGGCATTGTCTACATCGACGAGATCGACAAGATCAGTCGCAAGTCCGACAACCCGTCCATCACGCGCGACGTATCGGGCGAGGGTGTCCAGCAAGCGCTTCTGAAGATCATGGAAGGCACGGTGGCCTCTGTTCCGCCCCAGGGTGGTCGCAAGCATCCCCAGCAGGAATTCCTGCAGGTGGA
>NZ_DJIQ01000019.1:0-9237 GCF_002433705.1 Oceanicaulis sp. UBA6590 | reverse complement strand
CAGGAATTCCTGCAGGTGGACACCACCAACATCCTCTTCATCGTGGGCGGCGCTTTCGCCGGCCTTGAAGGCATCATCTCCCAGCGCGGCAAAGGCTCCGCCGTCGGCTTTGGCGCCGATGTGCGAGACCCGGACGCCCGCCGTCAGGGCGAAGTGCTGGCCGAGGTCGAGCCTGATGACCTCACCAAGTTCGGCCTGATTCCGGAATTCGTCGGTCGTCTGCCGGTGATCGCGACGCTGGAAGATCTCGACGTGGCGGCCCTGGTGCAGATCCTTACCGAGCCGAAGAACGCTCTCGTTAAGCAGTATCAGCGTCTGTTCGAGATGGAAGGCGTGGGCCTGTCCTTCACCGAGGATGCGCTGACTGCGATCGCGGAGAAAGCCATCAACCGCAAGACCGGCGCCCGCGGTCTGCGTTCGATCATGGAGGGCATCCTGCTCGACACCATGTTCGATCTGCCCAGCCTTGAAGGCGTGGAAGAGGTGGTGGTCAACGCGGAAGTCGTTACGGGCGACGCCACTCCGCTCTACATCTACGCCAAGTCCAAGGGCGAGGCGGCGACTCCGAAGCAGGGCGCCTAGAAACGCGTTACCGGAAGTTAATTCGCTTCCCGATTGCACTGATCCATATGCTCAAGGGCCGCTCCATCATGGAGCGGCCCTTTTGCCATAGGGGGCGGGAATGAGGCGTTTCATCATCGCGGTGCTGGCGGGCGTTCTGGGTTTGCCGGGCGTGAGCTCGGCGCAATCGGTCTTGCCGAGATTTGAAACCGTGGAGGAGGGAGCCCCTTTTCCTGTCGATGTGAACGGGCCGCGCTATCAGCGCGGCTTTCTTGTGATCGCACAGAGCGAAGCCCCCGAGGATCACCTTGAGCTGAGGCTGCCTGTGGTGATCGTGCGGGCGCAGGCGCCTGTCCCGGAGCGCGCGCCGGTTCTCTTCCTTCCGGGAGGACCAGGTGTGGGCGGTTTGTCCGCAGCGCTTTATCCTGGCGCCTATCCTTGGAGCGCGGAGCGCGACTTCGTCATACTGGGGCGTCGCGGCACGCGCCATGCAGAACCTTCCCTGCGTTGCGAGCCCATCGGACCAGCGCTTGTGAGCCGCAAACCGGGGGCCCGGGCCCGCCTTGAGCAGGTCATTGCCGAGTGTCAGTCCGCTCTGGAGGCGCAGGGTGTGCGACGAGAGGCTTACAACACGGCCGCCAGCGCCTCTGACATCGAAGCCCTCCGCGAGGTTCTGGGTTACGAGCAATGGTCGTTCTTCGCGCTCTCATACGGCACGCGACTGGCGCTGACCTATGCGCGGGACTATCCGGAGCGAGTCCAGTCAATGGTTCTGGATTCGCCCCTGCCGCATGGGGTCCAGTTTGATGACGCCTATCCAGGTCACCTTGAAGCGTCCTTGCGACGTGTCGCGCAGCTGTGCGCTCAGAGCGACGACTGCAACTCGGCTTATCCAGACCTTGAGACGCGTTTCTTCGGCGCGATAGACGCCGCGCCGCGGCAATGCGGAACTGAGCGTGTTTGTCAGCGCCATATCGTCAACAGCGTCCCGCTTTCAAGCGCTTCCGACCTGCAGCGCGCGCCCCGGCTGATGGATGAGGCGACGCGGTTGGAAACGGGCGGCGAGGGCGTGGCCTATGCCTCTGACTTTGACTGGGGCGTGCGTTTGTCGGTCTGGTGCAGCGAGGCTTTGCCCTATGCGCAGCGTCGCAATGGCCCGCTTTCGGACAGTTTCGCTGGCCTGGACAGCGCGGTTTTCACCCCAGAGACCTGCGCCTTATGGGATGTGCCCGCACGGCCTCAGACAGAACTTCAACAGACGGTCAGTGAGGCGCCCACGCTCATTCTGGCGGGCGAACTTGATGCTTTGACGCCGCCGAGCTGGGCCTACGAAGCGGCACGCGGTCTGGAGCGAAGTGGTGTGATCATCCTTCCTGCCGGTTTTCATACTGAAACGACCAATTGGGATGGCGATGGCTGCGCTTTGTCACTGGCTGCTAGATTCTTTTCATCATCCGGTGAGATGCTGGGAGAGACCGGGCCGCCCGCATGCGTGGAGGCGCGATCCGCACCCGAGTTCGAGCTGCGCTGACGCTGGAACTGTCATGGGCGCTGAACCGCAGGCTTGAAGCCACAAGGCGCCGCCTCCACTTGTCTAGGCACGCAAACACGGCGAGGTTCGGCTTGATGAGCGGGCCTGGTCGTGAGGCCGACGCCGCAAGGGTCGGCGTGGTTGAGTTGCGCCCCGGGAGCGGGGGTGACCCGGCCCATTGGAGAATGACTATGAGCGAAACAAAAACGCTTCCCCTGCTGCCGCTGCGCGACATTGTCGTGTTCCCGCACATGATCGTGCCCCTGTTCGTGGGCCGTGAGAAATCGGTGCGGGCGCTCGAAGAAGTCATGCGCGCGGACAAGCAGATCCTGCTGGCGACCCAGAAGAACGCCGCGGATGACGACCCGGCCCATGAGGCGGTCTATACGGATGGCGTGGTTGCATCCGTGCTGCAGCTTCTCAAACTGCCCGACGGCACCGTGAAGGTGCTGGTCGAGGGCGGTCGCCGCATGACGATCACCCGCTTTCTGGACAACCAGGCGTATTTCGAGGCCGAAGCCGAGCTGGTCGACGAGCAGGTCGCGGACCCGGCCGAGGTCGAGGCGCTGATGCGCGCGGCGGCCGAGAAGTTCGAGGATTACGTCAAGCTCAACAAGAAAGTGCCGCCCGAGGCGCTGTCTGCAGTGGGCGAGATTTCCGACGCCGCCAAGATGGCCGACACCATCGCCGCGCATCTGTCGGTGAAAATCTCCGAGAAACAGGAGCTGATGGCCAACTCCAATGTTGCAGAGCGCCTTGAGAAGGTGTTCGCGCTGATGGAAGGCGAGATCAGCGTGCTGCAGGTCGAGAAGAAGATCCGTAACCGCGTCAAGCGGCAGATGGAGAAGACCCAGCGCGAGTATTATCTGAACGAGCAGATGAAGGCGATCCAGCGCGAGCTGGGCGAGGGCGATGACGGTCGCGAAGAGCTGACCGAGCTCGAGGAAAAACTCGCCGAGACCAAGCTCAGCAAGGAAGCGCGCGAAAAAGCCGAGGCCGAACTCAAGAAGCTGCGCCAGATGAGCCCCATGTCGGCGGAAGCCACAGTGGTGCGTAACTATCTGGAATGGATGCTGGCGCTGCCCTGGGGCAAGCGCAAGCGCCTGAAGAAGGATCTGGGTCAGGCCGAGCAGGTGCTGGACCGCGATCACTTCGGCCTTGAGAAGGTCAAGGAACGCATTGTCGAGCATCTCGCGGTTCAGACCCGGGTGAAGAAGATGCGCGGCCCGATCCTGTGCCTTGTCGGCCCTCCGGGCGTGGGCAAGACCTCGCTGGGACGCTCCATCGCGGAAGCTACGGGACGCGAGTTCGTGCGCGTGTCGCTGGGCGGCGTGCGGGATGAAGCCGAGATCCGCGGCCACCGCCGGACTTATATCGGCTCCATGCCGGGCCGGATCATCCAGTCGCTGAAGAAGGCCAAGTCCACCAACCCGATCATCCTGCTGGATGAGATCGACAAGCTGGGCGCGGACTATCGCGGCGACCCGGCCTCGGCGCTTCTTGAAGTGCTCGACCCGGAACAGAACTCCACCTTCAACGATCACTATCTGGAAGTGGATTACGACCTGTCCGACGTGATGTTCATCACCACGGCGAACACGCTGAACCTGCCGCAACCGCTTCTCGACCGGATGGAGATTATCCGGATCGCGGGCTATACCGAGGATGAGAAGATCGAGATTGCGCGCCGTCACCTCATCCCCAAACAGCTCAAGACCCATGCGCTGAAGGAGAGCGAGTGGACGGTCGAGGACAGCGCTCTGCGCGACCTGATCCGTTATTACACGCGTGAAAGCGGCGTGCGGAATCTGGAGCGCGAGATCGCGCGTCTGGCGCGCAAGACCGTGCGCAAGCTGGTGGCGGGCGATACCGACCATGTGACCATCAACTCGGACAATCTTGATGATTTCGCCGGGGTGAGGAAACACCGTTTCGGTGAAACCGAAGCCGAGGACAAGGTCGGCCTGGTGACGGGCTTGGCCTGGACCGAGGTGGGCGGCGATCTGCTGACCATTGAAGCGGTGCAAATGCCCGGTCGCGGCAAGATGACCGTTACGGGCAACCTCAAGGATGTGATGAAGGAATCCATCTCTGCGGCGAACTCGTTCGTTCAGAGCCGGGCCCCGACGCTGGGGATCAAGCCGACTGTGTTCCGCACGACCGACATTCACGTACACGTGCCTGAGGGCGCGACGCCGAAGGATGGTCCGTCTGCGGGCGGCGCGATGATCACCGCGATTGTCTCTACGCTGACCGGCGTGCCGGTGCGCAAGGATGTAGCGATGACAGGTGAGATCACCCTGCGGGGGCGTGTCCTGCCGATTGGTGGTCTGAAAGAGAAGCTGCTGGCGGCTCTGCGCGGCGGCGTGAAGACTGTCCTGATCCCGAAGGACAATGAAAAGGATCTCGCCGAGATCCCGGACAATGTCAAAGAAGGGCTCGAGATCATTCCAGTCGAGACCGTCGAGGAGGTTCTCAACACGGCCCTGGCCGAGCCGATCAAGCCGGTTGAGTGGACAGAAGCGGAGGCCGCTGCGCTGGCGGCCTTGCCCGGATCGACGGAAGTCAGCGGCGGCGGGGAACAGCGCCCGCACTAGGTCCGCGCATTACACAAGATCAGGCCCCGGAGCATGCTCCGGGGCCTTTTCTGTTGTGAGTCTGGAAAGTTTAGACGTTTAGCGACTTGGCTTTCCTGACCAAACTGGGATAGCGATAAATATGTATATACGCCTCCGCCCGAGCGGGCGGAGTGATGAATTCAGAGTGAGTGAATGAGCGACACCAGCCCCCGATTGTATTCCGCCGTGATCAAGACCGCCGAACGCCTGCGTCAGGAAGCGGATTCCGTGGTGATCGAGGCGGCGGGTCTTACGGTGGCTCAAGCGGCGCTTCTGGGTGTTGTGCTACGCGATCCCGACGCCACCCAGAGCGATATCGCCGTCCGGCTTGAACTGTCTGAGCCGGCCGTGACCCAGATGGTCGCGCGGTTGCAGCGCGAAGGTCTGATCGAACGCACCCGCGACGCCAGCGACCGTCGTCGTTGGCGCCTGAAAGTCAGCGAGGAAGGTGTCGAGAAGGCCGACCGCGCCAAGTCAGCCTTTGAATCGGTCAATGCCCGGCTCGAGAAGATGATGGGGGAGGCGGTCGCCCACGACGTGGCGGCGCGACTGACAGCCCTTCGCCAGGACCTCAAGAACTAGTCAGTCTGTTGGGTCTCATCCAGAATCCGGACGGTTTCGATCCGGATGGGCTCTGAGATGAATTGCGGATAGGGGAAGTCAGCCGGCGCCCGCTCCAGGCTGGCCGGGCTCATCCAGATCCGTTCCACCACGTCCATGCCTTCAGTCACCGCGCCAAAGACCGCATAGCCCGCTTCATCCGGATTGCGCCCGTCCGGTCCGGCGTCCAGGCCGGGATAGTCATTGACCATGATGAAGAATTCGGTGGTCGCTGTCCCGACTCCGTCCCGCGCCATGGAGATGGCGCCGCGATCATGGGTGAGACCGGTCTCAAGCGTGCTCTCATGAGCAATGCCTTCCGCGTCCGCAAGCCCGTCAAAGCTGTGCCCGCCCTGGATGAGGTTCATAGGCGCAATGCCTTCGCGCTCATTGTCGTCGCGCACGGTGCGATAGAAAGAGCCGTCATCGAAATTGCCGGCCTCGGCATGGGCGATGAAGTTGGCGACGGTGACAGGCGCGGCCGTCTCATTCAACGCGACGACAATCCGTCCTTCTGATGTTTCAATCACGGCTTGGGGCTGGCTGATCAGAAGGGCGGCGGCGGTAAGAGCGGTCAGCATTGTATGACGGTCCTGACTGTGAGTGAGCCGCTATCGGGCGGTGTTGCGCCCGGAATGTCAATTGTCCGGGCAATAGGACTTGACCGAAGCTCACAGACAGTTTCATGCTGCATCGCATGATGACAGCAAACCTCTTTTTCTTCGGCGGCTATTTCTATCGTCCCCACGGGGCCGGTTGACGCTGCTTGCTTGCAAGAAAAAGTCACCAGCCCCGCCCGATGGCGGGGTTTTTTATTGGAGAAACGGCAATGAGCCCGACCAAGACCCATGATGAACGCCAGATCCTGCGTCAGGCCATTGATGCGACGGATTCCGAAATCCTGAAAACGCTCGCGGAACGGCGACGGCTGGTCGAAGCGCTGGTCGCGCTCAAGGCCGGAGATCAGAGCCCCGTTCGCGATACTGACCGGGAGCGCGCGGTCATTGAACGCGCAGTGGCCAAAGGGCGGGAGCTGGGGCTGGCTGACAGTTTTGTTGAAACGCTGTTCCAGGCCATCATCGATGACTCCCTGCGCCGTCAGCGCGCCAGCCTGGATGCGCGCGCGGGCGATGTCATGCTGACCGAGGCGCGCGTCGCCTATCTCGGGGGGCCGGGCTCTTACTCCCAGTTTGCGGCCAATGCGCATTTCTCCGGTCGGTACTCGGGCGTTGCGCCGGTGATCAAGCGCGACTACGCCGCCATCTTCAAGGCGCTTGAGGATGGCGAGGCCGATTACGGCTTTCTGCCGATCGAGAACACCGCCACGGGCGGGGTCAACGAGGTCTATGACCTTCTGCGCGACTCCAATCTGAAAATCGCCGGAGAGCACCATATGAAGATCCAGCACGCGCTGATGGGCAAGGCGACGGATCTGGGCCCCGTGCGCACGGTCTACGGACATCCGCAAGCCCTGCGACAGGCGCAAAGATGGCTCAATGCCCGCACGGACCTCAAGAAGATACCGGTCACATCCACCACGCGGGCGCTAGAGCGGGCGCTGGATGAGGGCCCGGCTGTCGCAGCTGTTGCGGGCCCGGATGCCGCGCGCCTGTTCGGTCTGAACCTGATCGAGCCCAACATCTCTGACTTTGAAGGCAATGAGACCCGTTTCGTGGCGCTGGCGGTCGATCCTGCGCCGGCGTCGCCGCTCCTGCCGTGCAAGACCTCACTGGTTTTCATCACGTCGGATGCGTCAGGCTCTCTTGTGGATGCGCTTGATGGCTTCCGTCAGCATGGGGTGAACATGACCAAGCTTGAAAGCCGCCCGGTTCATGGCGCGCCCTGGGAGCAGATGTTCTTCCTCGATCTGGAAGGCCATGAAGAGGACAAGGCCGTGGCCAAGGCGCTGGAGCACCTGGCCGGTCATGCAAAATCTGTACGGCGCTTCGGCTCTTACGGCTCTGACCGCTTGAAGCCGACCCAGCTTGAAGGCTAAAAGGGCGGCCCTTCGAGTCGGATGCGGGTGGTTAGCTCAGCTGGTAGAGCAACTGGTTTACACCCAGTAGGTCGGCGGTTCGACCCCGTCACCACCCACCACCGGCCCGGACTTCACGTACAGGAACCAGAGTGTCGGGACATTTCCCCATTGCCGCCGTCGCGCGGCTCGGACAGTCTTTCCGATCAGTGCAGCGGGCCTGGGCCCGCTCATCCGGGGAGTGCGCCTGAATGAGTCCCTTTGAAGCGTTCAAGGCCGCCCATGCTGGCGAAGACTTCGAGGACTACGCGGCCTTCGTGAAGGCTATGGATGAGGCGGGCCTTGAGGGCGAGGACCGGCAGAAGGCGTACTCCGCCTGGCGCCTGGGATGGAGCCGGGCCACGCTGGGCGATGAAGGCGCGGAACTCAAGGAAGTACGTGAAGGCCGGATCAAACGCTGGCTTTAGGGCTCAGGCCCGGACCTTGTTTGAAGCTGCGCGTCCAGAAACGCCAGAAATGCGTCCCAGTCCTCGCCCCGCACGCCGTGGGTTGCGGGCCGGATATGATAGGCGATGTGACCACTGACATCGATTTCGTCTAGGCGCGTCTGGTTCAGCCCCTCCACGTCATAGAGCGACCAGACCGGGCTTGCGGCTTCGGCTGCGCGCCAGGCGCCGGCCGGATCGGACCAGACATCCCGCCAGCTATTGCCCAGCAGTACGCTGCGCGGTGCGATCAGCGCCAACAGATAGTGCGCGTCGAGCGGCAGTGCGTCTTCGCGATCGGCATAATCGGCATAGCCGGGCACGAACCAGTGCGGATATCCCTCGGTGATGGAACCGATCGGTTCTCCCAGATTGTCCCGGTGGAGCGATGCGCCGCCCGTGCCGGATTGATGGGCGAGGATGACGCTGAAGCGTTCATCCCGAGCGCCGGCGAGGAGCGCGGCCTTGGCCCGGCGGGAATGCCCCATGACGGCCAATTGTTCTGAATCGATGGCCTCTTCAGTTTCAAGCACATCCGCCACGCGGCTCATCATCCAGGCCCAGACGCCGATCACGCCCGGACGGTCTGGCGCGGCCGGGTCCAGACCCAGCGACCTCAAGGTCTCGGCGTGAAGGCTGGCCCGATCGGGCGCAATATCGCTCTCATGCCAGGCAGCGACAGCGTAGCCACGGCGCAGAATCCGTTCGAGGGGCGGGCTGACGACATATTCGCCAAAAAAGCTGCTGGCGTACTCCTCCAGCCTTGAACCAGAGGGTTCGCAATAGGAGGGGACCGGATTGCGGTTGGGCGGAATGTCCGAGCGTCGCAATTGCGCCTGCAGCCCGCAATCACTCGGGATCAGGATGACCGGCGCGGCCTCAGTCGATGAATTGGGCAGGACGAGCGCCAGATCGATAGCGCCTTGCCCGTTGCCGGGCAGGGTGATCGAGAGCTTCAGCATTTCAAGCCGTCCCGCGCCATTATAGGCATTCGCATCAATCAATCTGTGTTCAGTGACGCGAACCTCTCCCGGCGGCAGCGGCGCGCCATAAAGCGTTTGCGAGATGAGCAGATCGACGTCAGGGCGCGCTTGCAGCCAGCCAGACAGACCGTCATCCACGCCGGGCAAGGGCGGTTGGGCCTCAGGACCGGCGCCGGTCGGGCTGGCGGTCATCATGATGTAGCGGACCGGGCTGCAGGAGACAGCGAGACCGACCAAAAGCGGCAGCAGGAGCGCCAGGAAAAGGATGGTGCGAAGCAGGGGGCGTGATCGTCTCATAAGCCCAACTTAACGCTGCCGTTCCGTCCCTGCGAGCGGCTTCACGCGGCTGTGATTTTCCCACAGCGAGGCGCTGCACTTGCTGGCAAAACCCGCTTGACCGTCGTGCGGAGCGCCTTTAGACACACGCTTCCTGACGCGGCGATGCGCCGCGCATGATCTGAGCGGGTGTAGCTCAGTTGGTTAG